>CAZZXJ010000004.1:0-34269 GCA_964657905.1 uncultured Stigonema sp. | reverse complement strand
ATTCTCATTACTCTACTATGCAAATGAGTTTTGAGAAACACGGGGGGGGGTTATATGCTGATTGGCTATGCGCGTGTGTCCACGCAAGACCAGAATCTGGCGTTACAGTACGATGCGCTCACGCAGGCGGGGTGTGAGCGGATATTTGAGGATAAGGCAAGCGGCAGCCGTGCGGAACGCGCTGGACTGCACAAGGCAATGGAGATGCTGCGCCCTGGGGATATGCTCGTGGTGTGGAAGCTGGACAGGCTGGGGCGCAGCGTCAAGCAACTGGTGGATATGGTGGAGAACTTGCATAAACAGGGGGTGCAATTCAGAAGCCTGACGGATAGCATAGATACCAGCACGGCTTCAGGGCGGTTTTTCTTCCATGTGATGGCGAGTCTGGCGGAGATGGAGCGGGAACTCACGGTAGAGCGCACACGGGCAGGACTTGAAACAGCGCGGGCAATGGGACGTAAAGGCGGGCGCAAGCGCCAGATGACGGAGAGCAAGATAGAGGCGGCCAAAAAGCTGCTGGCCAGCGGCGCGGAACCCAAAGAGGTGGCCAAGAACCTCGGCGTGTCCGTGCCTACACTTTATAGATGGGTTCCGACCTCAGAAAAGCCTTTCTGATTTCGTTGTACGGATTCTAATCTGAATTTGGGGAGATAACGCTTCTATCCTAAAGCAAAACTCGCACCGCACCTGACATCAGTGTGAGGTATACCCCTAATTGACACAACAATACTCACTCTAATTAAGTCTGGTTTATTTAAGCGAGTCTTTAATAAAAGAAAGCGGTTTTTTGTTTACTAAGGAGTTTTCTTAGTTAAACTTACTTTATTATGACAAATAACCCTGCATCTAATCGGTTTGGCCGATTTATACAAACATCGTTCGGTGGAGAAAATGTGCGTGCCTTTGTACCTCCGGCATTGCCACCCGACCCACCCATTCAGATAGAAACTCTTTTTAGTAAGTTAAGCAAAGCAGACCGGGCTATGGGAAGACTGGATGGTATCACTATGCTGCTGTCGGATCATACACTCTTTCTCTATATGTATGTCCGTAAAGAAGCCGTTCTTTCATCACAAATCGAAGGCACTCAGTCTACATTATCCGATTTATTGCGTTTTGAGACAGAAGCCGTTGCTGGAAAGCCCATTGATGATATACGGGAAGTATCTAACTACGTCGATGCCATGATGTATGGACTGGAGCGGATGAAAGAGCTTCCCCTTTCGTTGCGGCTTATCAGGGAAATGCACGGACGGCTTTTGCAAAGTGGGCGGGGTGCATTAAAGAGTCCTGGTGAGTTCCGTACTTCCCAAAACTGGATTGGGGGAACAAGGCCTGGTAACGCCGCATATGTTCCGCCTCCAATAACTGAACTGGCGGACTGTCTTAATGCCTTTGAGAATTTCATCCATGCAGATACTCTCGGACTCCCGCCCTTGATTAAGGCAGGGCTTCTCCACGTCCAGTTTGAAACGATTCACCCGTTCCTTGATGGTAATGGAAGGCTTGGGCGGCTACTCATTTCCCTAACTTCGGAAGAAATTCAAAATATACAGGAATTGCTCTTTGGTCATAAATTATGCTAATCATGATTAAATTTTTGCGCTCCCAAATGGTTCTATCAATTACTAGATAAAGAGGTTAATTGACTGTAAATGTTTGAGTTAACCAATCTTGGATTATTGGGAACCAAAGCGTTTTAATATTGAGGATGGGTAATGATAAAAATCTTTGAACTTTTTTGCGCCTGCTCTCAAATAAAATAGGTATTGGTAATGCTGTCGATATTTTTTCCAAACTGACTTCTTTGATATCTTGCAATATATTAATCAGAATTTTTAAAAACAATAATTCTGATGGCTTTAGTTGATTTTCTAGATGCGTTTGATACAATGGTGGGAAGATATTATCAATAGATAGGTCTTGTTGAGAATAGCAGACCTATCTTTTCTACCATAATTCGGTCAAATCTTTACCCTGTATATATTTTGGGGCACTTGTCGCCCCCTCAGGTTAAAAACCCTTGTGATTGCTACTCTTCGAGAAGCCCCCTTCGGGGTCTACGCTTCCCTCCGTTACGATCGCGGCGGACATAGTTATGTTTAATTGCACCAACCTACTTATGTGGTTTTATAGTTTTTTTATTTTAAAACCTGTTTAATTCCTCCTTGTTCCCCTGTTTTTATGACTGGCATCATAAAAGGTATATCTAAAGCCATGAGCGAACGAATGACGGAAACATTAAAAAAATCCTCTATCGAGATAAGATATAACAGTACCTAGGAAGATGAATCATGCCAGTACTTCGTATCCTTCATTTAGCTGGGTCTGCATACAATGATTTTTACTGTGAATTGTCACGCAATTACGCCCAAAGCTGTCTGCTAGCTACGGCAAATCCATCGCTCTATGAGTTTCTGATTGCATACATCACACCTGATGGTCAGTGGCGATTTCCTTCTTCTCTGAGTCTTGAAGATATTGCTGTCGCCAAACCGATGCCTCTGTTAGACGCTATACAGTTTATAACAGCGCAAAACATTGACCTGATGTTGCCACAAATGTTTTGTATCCCTGGAATGACTCACTACCGCGCACTATTCGACCTGCTTAAGATCCCTTACATAGGTAATACTCCGGATCTTATGGCAATAACCTCCCACAAAGCCAGAACCAAAGCAATTGTCGCAGCCGCAGGGGTCAAAGTGCCTTTTGGAGAACTGCTCCGCCAAGGAGACGTTCCGACAATTACACCTCCAACAGTCATCAAACCCGCAAGTGCCGACAACTCTTTAGGGGTGTCCTTAGTCAAAGAGGCTACTGACTATGACGCTGCCCTGAAGAAAGCATTTGAATATGGAGATGAGGTCATCGTAGAAACATTCATTGAAGCCGGTCGAGAAGTCAGATGCGGCCTCATTGTCAAAAATGGGGAACTAGTCAGTTTACCCCTTGAAGAGTATCTGGTAAACGCCCACGAGAGACCCATCCGCAGCTATACTGACAAATTCAAGAAACCGATCGAGGGCAACTTGGGTTTAACCGCTAAGGAATATACCCCGGCTTGGATTGTAGATCCTAATGACCCGATCACCCAAAAGGTTCAGCAAGTGGTTAAGAAGTGTCATTTGGCTTTGGGATGTCGCCATTATAGTTTATTTGACTTCCGGATCGACCCAAAGGGACAACCTTGGTTCTTAGAAGCCGGGTTGTATTGTATTTTTGACCACAAAAGTGTGATTGCTTATACGGCGAACGCAGCGGGAATTTCTTTAAATGAGTTATTTATGACAGCGATCAATGAAGCGTTGGGCATGATCTGATGTCGGGCAAATCACCCTTTTGGCTTTCTTCAGACTATTAGAGCATCGATTGATACCTCCATTATCGGTTGTGGAGTGTCTCAAATTCAATACTAAAATATCTTTGTTTTGAAATCGTCAGCCCCCTAGTAATCGCTCAATTGAAACTGCAATATTAGGAAAAGCCAACGGGTTAATTTCACCCTGAGTCAGAGTTTCGTTTGACTGATAGCCTTCATCAGTAGGTGTCCGAAACACAATGAGTTGCATAGTTCGTAAATTCATCACCCAGTACTCTGGAATGCCTACTGCTGCGTAAGTTTTGCTTTTCACCTCCAAGTCTTTAGTTAAGCTAGAATCTGAGTACTCAATCAGCCAAAAGATGTTTTCTGGGTAGGGGTGATGTTCTCGGTAATCTCGTCCTAAACGTTGAACAACCGCAATATCAGGTTCAGGCTCAGAGTTACTTTGTGGCAACGTAATTGGTTTAGCTTGTCGCACTTTTGCCTGATCGCCCAGCAAATAAATTAGGTACTCCCCAGCTTCATCACTGGAGTAAGCATGAGATTCTCCCTCAGGAGCCATTTCTACTATTTCTCCATTGAGTAACTCAACATGCCGCCCTGACAAAATCCCAGTTGCAATCATCCGATGGTAGTCTTCAACTGTCCATTTCGCAGTCGTTAGGGTCATGGCGATCGCTCAGTCGTGCTATGTTCTCATCCTACACTGTCTTTAAGATCGATCGCTATCCCAAAAAAAGCTTGTATGCCGGATTCTGGCTTTCATCCCAATAGCTAAGCTTGAGTGTATCGATAAATGCCTGCCACTCCTCCATCTCGTGGGGGGGCACCTGCATCCCCACGACAATTCGTCCGTAGTCTGCCCCATTGTTGCGGTAATGAAAGAGGCTGATATTCCAGTCAGGACTCATGGAATCGATGAACTTCATCAATGCGCCGGGACGTTCGGGAAATTCAAAACGGTAGAGCAATTCATTGTGGGCGAGGGGGGAGTGTCCACCAACCATGTGCCGCAGATGCAATTTCGTCAGTTCATCATCCGTTAAGTCAATGGTTTTGAACCCATTAGCTTCAAAGGTTTCTACCATCTTTGCCGCGTCGGCACGGTTTTGAATTTGCACACCCACAAAAATATGGGCTTCTTTTTTTGCGGCAATGCGATAATTAAACTCAGTTAGATTGCGTTTGCCAATACATTCGCAAAACTTGCGCAGACTGCCTCGTTCTTCGGGAATCGTGACAGCAAAAATGGCTTCGCGGCGTTCACCCAACTCTGCCCGTTCTGCCACAAAGCGGAGGCGATCAAAGTTCATGTTGGCACCGCAGGCAATGGCAATTAACGTTTGTCCCTGGATTTGCTCCCGTTCTACGTAGGCTTTGGCACCGGCGATCGCCAATGCACCTGCTGGTTCCAGAATTGATCGCGTATCCTCAAACACGTCTTTAATCGCCGCACAAGTGTCATCCGTATCTACCAAAATGATGTCATCCACATACTGCTGACACAGACGGAAGGTTTCTTCACCCACTTGCCGCACCGCAACCCCGTCGGCAAATAAGCCCACATGGGACAACCGCACCCGTCTCCCTGCTTTCAGCGATTGAGACATGGCATCGGCATCCACAGGTTCCACACCAATAATCTTGATTTCGGGCCGCAACCGTTTCACATATGCCGCAATCCCAGAAATCAATCCACCACCTCCAATTGCCACAAAAATAGCATGGATGGGTTGCTGGTATTGCCGCAGAATTTCCATGCCGATGGTTCCTTGTCCAGCAATCACATCCGGATCGTCAAAGGGGTGAATAAAAGTCAAGCCTTTTTCCGCCTCCAGTTGACGGGCGTAGGCATAAGCATCGTCGTAAGTATCCCCACACAACACGACCTCTCCACCCCTAGATCTGACCGCATTTATCTTGACTTGGGGTGTAGTCACCGGCATGACGATAATTGCTTGTGTTCCTAGCCGACCGGCACCGAGGGCAACTCCCTGAGCATGGTTCCCAGCAGACGCGGTAATCACACCCTGTGCCAGCACATCCGGCGGTAGTTTCGCCATCTTGTTATAAGCACCCCGCAGCTTAAAGGAAAACACTGACTGCATATCCTCCCGCTTAAGCAGGAGTCGATTATTCAGCCGCGTGGAGAGATTTGGGGCATACTCCAGTGGTGTTTCCTGGGCAACATCATATACACGGGCAGTCAGGATTCGTTCTAGGTAGTCGGAATGCATGGGTGTCAACAGGTTAGCAAATGCCGGATGGAGTATAATTTTACTCTAATTAGGCTTCTGTTTTATGGGTTGTTGGATTGGGTGTGCGCCCGATCTCTTTCACCGTTCATACAAATAGGTGAGCACCAACCCTTGGCGAATAGAATTCGCGGCTATACAAACCAAGTCCGCCTACGCGGACTCATAGAAAATCAAGGGTTTGAAACCCGCGTACTGCGAAGCAGAAGCCGTTCGCGTAAGCGTTGCGCTACTCGTCTCCCCGAGTGAGAAGGCTAGGCGGGTTTTGTCTGTGTAGCCGCGAATTCTATTCGCCAGGTGCAAGATGTGAGTCAAGAAAGAAGCCATGCGGAAATGGCAAACCAACTGGTGTTTCTTCCTTTCTTAGATGGAGAAAAACTATTGAGAACTGACGATACTACTTTCCGCCACACAAAAACCTGCGATTGGAGTCAGATTTAGTGTTAAGAATTTTGGGAGCGGTAGGCGATGAAGCATGATCGCCAAATATCATTCATACTAGAGACAGTAAATTATCAACAGCAATGGTAGGTTCTGTAAGCCGAATTGTGGCAGATCGAGGAAGCAAAAATCCATGATTGCAACAATTATTATTATTCTTTTCATTGGACTAATTATCACTGGGATTTTCATCAGTCCCGTCCTCACGAAACGGCGAAGAAATCGTCTTAAAAATCGTCTTTTTCCCTCACTTTGGCACTCCACTATCGAGAATAATCTTCCAATTTACACCCGTCTTTCTCCCACTGAACGAAGACGCCTTCAGGGACATGTTCAAGTGTTCTTAGCAGAAAAACAATTCATTGGTTGTGGAGGATTGCAGGTGACGGAGGAAATGAAGCTGACTATTGCGGCTGTCGCCTGCTTGCTCCTGCTGAATGAGCGAGGAGAATACTTCCCTAAACTTCGTTCAATTCTGATTTATCCCAGTACTTATTTTGTGAATGAAACCATTGCAACCGGAAATTATGTTGTCGAGTCAAGGCGCGTGGCAAGACTAGGGGAATCATGGATTAATGACCAAGTGGTATTGTCTTGGAAACAGGTGCAACAAGACACTCGCGATTGGAGGGATGGACATAATGTTGTTCTTCATGAATTCGCCCACCAGTTGGATCAAGAGGATGGTAAAGGGGAGGGTGTTCCAATTTTGGAACGAAACTCAGACTATCCCATTTGGGCTGGGGTGATGACAGAAGAATATCAACAACTGTGTCATAATGTTCAACAAGGCATCAAGACTGTAATGGATAGCTATGGCACAACTAATCCGGCAGAATTTTTTGCCGTAGCGACTGAGACATTCTTTGAGAAACCACACCAATTGCTGAATAAACATCCGGCACTTTATCAGCTACTACAACGCTACTATCAATTAGATCCTGTGCAATGGGTTTAGACATTAGATTGGGTCGAGGCGCAAGAACCAACACTACTCATCCGCGCATACAGATTCGGGGCTTTCTCTAGTGAAGCTTTTAAAGATTGCTCATAGCTGATTGCTACCAATAATGAACCAAAGAAATATGTGAGTATCTAACAACAGTAAAGCTTTGCTGTGTTAAAGGGCGGTAAGCGCTTCGGCTGTTGAATTAAAAATTCTCATCGCTGCGATAAATCCATCAAATTGGCCAGCTTGTAAACTATCCGCGCACCGACATTACCATCCCACTCAGCATCACCAACTTCGCACAGATCAAAGCCAATTATTTTGCGATCGCTATTGATCAATTCACGAAACAGCATATATGCTTGCTCCAATTCCAGTCCACCCGGAACTGGAGTACCTGTACTCGCACAGAATTTTGGATCAAGACCATCAACATCAAAGCTGATATAAACGTATTCAGGTAAATGACTAATAATTTCTCGGCATAAATCAATCCAAGTTGTTCCAGAGTAGAGCTTTTGTTTAATCGCTGGGTCATAATAAGCGACAATTCTACCATTAGATTGGTTAATAATTTGCACTTCATCATGAGAAATATCACGCAAGCCTACCTGCACTAACCTAGAAATTTGCGGTAGTTTCATCGCATTGAACATGATGGACGCATGAGAAAACTCAAATCCCTCATAAGCATCGCGTAAATCTGCGTGTGCATCAATGTGCAAAATGCCATAGTTAGTGTAGCGAGTCGCCAAGGCTTGGAAATAACCTAACGGTGAACTGTGATCGCCGCCAATGACTGCGACTCGTTTGCCATTCTTAATTGCTTCTTTACACTGTTCAAACAACCATTGATTTACCTGTTGACAAGCTTGATTAACTTCTGTAAGTACAGGTGTCAAATCTGGTGTATCTGTCAGCGGTTTACCTTGCTCTAGTCGCTGGATAATTTTTGCCGCTAAGGTGCGATAATATCCATTCTTCTCTAAAATATCCCGAGGAATTTCCACCATGAAAATTCCCTGTTTCCATCCGTCAGGGTTGTCAAAATCAAATAAATCTAACTGAGTCGAAGCATCCAGAACACGCTGTGGTCCGTTGGCAGTACCTGCACCATAGGAAACAGTTACTTCCCACGGTACGCCGAACACAATCAGGTTTGCAGACTCGTAATTAAATGGTAAACCCAGGAGGTTGCCATTGATTTGAGCTATGGCGCTGGGATTGTAGTCTTGGAGTTGATTATTCATGGATCATCTTCTGGGCGTTGGTGAATCGGAGTATGATGTAACGATAATGAAAAACAAACAATTACGATTAAGAATGTTCACAAAAGCGTTTCAATAAGCTAACGGAAGTACAGAAGACAGCCATCTGCTCCCCGAAACCCAGATTGAGCGGCATATTTATGGCGTGTTCAGAACACCGTTAATGGTTTTCAGTAGTTCCTGTGTCGTGTAAGGCTTGGGCAAAAATGTTTTCACCCCAATGCCCATAGCAGCAGTTACCTTTTCACTGGAAGCCAGTCCGCTGACAGCAATAATCTTGACTTGCGAGTTGATTTTTTGCAATGTCCGAATGGTGGTTAGACCGTCCATCTCCGGCATCATCATATCCAGTAACACAGTATTGATTTCATGCTTATGTTGGGCATACAGTGCGATCGCCTCAATCCCATCATTAGCGGTTAGAACTTTGTAGTTGTGTTTTTCCAGCGTGATTTTGGTAATCTCTCGAATTGGAGCTTCGTCATCCACAACTAAAATCCATTCTCCATGTCCTGCTAGCAGTTCTAAGTCTTCTGGCTGCTGTGTTTGGGTGTCTTCCACTGCTGGTAAGTATACTTTAAATTTGCTGCCTTGTCCAACCTTACTATATACTTTGACAAAACCGCCGTGGCTTTTAATGATGCCCATCACTGTGGAAAGACCAAGCCCCGTGCCTTTGCCCACCTCTTTAGTGGTGAAAAATGGTTCAAAGATTCTCTCCAAGATTTCAGGCGACATCCCCGTTCCTGTATCCGAGACAGTCATGACACTGTACGGACCCACAGTTGCCTCAAGATTCATCCGGGCGTAGTTTTCATCAATGAACAAGTTTTCAGCACAAATGCTTAAAGTACCACCATCAGGCATAGCATCGCGAGCGTTGACGACTAGGTTCATCAGCACCTGATGGAGTTGAGTTGCATCTGCATAGACAGTCCAAAGGGTGGGCGATATATCTGTATATATTTTGATTGACTTAGGAAATGTCCACTTGGCAATCTGCTGAATTTCTAAAAGCAAGTGCCTGACTTGCAAAATCGTGCGCTGACCTTCGATCCCGCGTGCAAACGAAAGCACTTGCTTGACTAAATTAGCCCCGCGTTTGGCACTATTTTTCAGTTCTGCAAGCAACTGCTGACTTCGCTGGTCGGCGATTTTTTCCTGCAAGAGTTCAGCGACCATCAGCACGGGACCCAATACATTGTTCAGGTCGTGAGCAATGCCGGATGCGAGAGTACCGATGCTCTCCAGTCGCTGGGCGTGGAGAACCTGCGCTTCAAATAGTTTTTTCTGTGTAATGTCAGTGTTGACGACAAGAATTGATTTTGGTTGCCCTGTTTCATCGCGCACCAGTGTCCAGCGACTTGAGACAATGATGTTCTGACCTGATTTCGTGACTTGATGCAACTCACCAGACCACTCGCCTTCAATGACGACAGCCGATCGAGCATCTTCGAGTTTCGGCGAGGTTTCTTCAGACAAAAGCTCGTTGGCCTTCTGACCTAGAGCCTCTTTTACTTGCCAGCCGTACAAATGCTCAGCGCCTTTATTCCAAAATAAGATTTGGTTTTCTAGATCTCCAACGAAAATAGCATCTGTTGCCACATTGAGCAGGGCAGCTTGTTCGCGGATTTTCTGTTCTGCCTGCTTGCGTTCTGCAAGTTCGCTTTGGACCTGCTCGAAGAGTGTGGATTGCTGAATAGCGAGTGCCACTTGCGTTTCCAATTGCTTGAGCAAATCGATTTCCAATTGCTGCCACTGCCGTGGTGAAGAACACTGGTGAGCCACTAGCAATCCCCACAACTCTTCCCCTTGCAAGATTGGCACCACTAAGGCGGCCTTAACTTGAAACTGAGCCAGAAAATCAACGTAACATTGAGTTAGCTCTCCTGCATAGATGTCCGCTGTCGCTTGGATTCGACCTCCTTTATAGGGCTGGACATAGCTTTCTGCAAACGTCGGGTCTTTGAGTTTACTTCCTAGAATAGGTTTCCACTTCATAGCTACAGATTCTACGACTACGACTCCACCCCCGTCTGGCTCAAAGCGGTAGATAAACACTCGCTCTACCTGAAGAAACTGCCGCACTTCAGATACTGTCGTGTTCAGGATCTCCCTGAAGCTAAGAGATTGGCGGATGCGTTGGGCAATCAGAGCCACCAGTCGTTCTCGCTCTGTTTGCAGTCGCAGTGCCTCTGCTATCTGCTTAAATTCAGTAGCAGTGCCTGCCAGGAAAGCGACATGACGCCGGAGTTCAATTTGTGTCATGACTTGATGACCTAATGCCCGCAATGCTTCTACCTGTTCCGGACTAAGCGTCCGTGGGACGCGGTCAATCACACAAAGTGTTCCCAATGCGTGTCCAGAGGGTGTCATCAGGGGGGCACCAGCATAAAACCGCATATTGGGAGCGGATGTCACTAATGGATTTGTGGCAAATCTCTGGTCTGCCAGTGCATCAGGAACAATCAAAACATCAGATTGCAGGATTGTATGGATGCAGAACGCCATATCGCGCGGCGTTTCTGTTGCTTCCATTCCTACCTTCGACTTGAACCACTGGCGATGAGCATCAAGCAGGCTGACCAAGGCAATGGGGGTTCCACAAATATACGCGGCTAAACGGGTGATCTCGTCGAAGACCGATTCGGTTTCAGTGTCGAGAATTTTGTACTGGTATAGAGTTTCTAGCCTTGCTGCTTCATTATTTGGCAGTGGAGCTTTCATTTAATTTTTAAGGCCAAAGCGTTTGGCTGTATAAAGAGGTCAAGTGTCTCAGTAGCTTTATCAAATTTAGTGCGGTATCAAGTTAGATTTCAGGCTTCCAACTTTTTTAGAATTTTTTATATTTATTATTTTAGAACTCCTCTACATATTTACACATATTTTCAGCTAGATCGGAAAGCTCAAAGAAAACGGCGAGGAATCCCACTCCTTGTAGGGGTAGGAGGAATCGACGCCTCGCCGGTTCGGGCATAGGGCATAGGTAACGCACCCCATGCCCCATGCCCCATGCCCACATGGCTCCCACTCCTTTTAGGGGTGGGATGAGTTTAATTCAATGTCGCGATTCGCACCTTACTTATTGACAAAGAAACTGGTCTAGCAGAGTATGGTGTCAGAAGTGGAATCGTATGGGACTCTTTCAGCGGTGACGAGTACGTAGAATGTGAAATCATGGTACGAGTTCTCATGACCAATCGCCCCGATTTTTCACTGCTAGAGACAATGCTATGGACGCCGGATGAGGGATACTTTTTGCTCAGTTATCATCTCAAACGCCTGCAAGATTCTATTATATATTTTAGCATATTAATGGACATAGAAGAGGTTCGCAAGAAGATCGAGGCTATGGCAAACTCTTTGCCAAATCAGCCCCATAAGCTACGGTTAGTTGTAGCCCAGGATGGTAGCATCACCTGCGAGGCTTCCCCCATATTGGCGATCCCAGATTCTCATCCCTTACAGATCCGTCTATCTCCAACACCAGTTGATTCAACTAATCCATTTCTGTATCATAAAACTACCAATCGCCAAGTCTACAGTAGTGTCCGGGCTTCTTGTCCTGAGTGTGACGATGTTCTGTTGTGGAATGAGCGGGGCGAGATTACAGAAATGTGTATTGCGAATATTGTCGTTCAAATAAACGGTGAATTGCTGACGCCGCCAGTTCAGTGCGGGTTGTTACCAGGGACTTTTCGTGCTTATTTGCTCGCTCAGGGAAAAGTGCGGGAGGAGATAATCACGGTTGAAGCACTGAAACAAGGCGATCGGATCTATGCAGTTAATTCGGTGCGCAAGTGGCGTGAAGCCCTTCTAATACTTTCCTAAAGAACCAGCACAGAGGAAACCATGACTCAAGCACTACGAAAACTGATAACCTTCGAGGAATTTGCAAACTGGAAACCGGAAGATGGACGCTATGAACTGCATGATGGAGTAATAGTAGAAATGCCGCAACCATTGGGAGATCATGAGGAAATCACAGGATTTTTAATTAGAAAATTGAGTGTAGAAATAGACAGATTAAATCTGCCCTATGTTGTACCCAAAACAGCGCTAGTCAAACCAGCAGAGAGCGAATCTGGTTACTCGCCAGATGTGCTGATAGTAAACCGTCCTAACTTGGTCAATGAACCACTATGGAAAAAGGCATCAACTGTACTCTATGCGGCATCAATCCCATTGGTAGTTGAGGTAGTTAGTACAAACTGGCGCGATGACTATTTTAAAAAACGTGGTGAATATGAGGGGATTGGTATTCCTGAATATTGGATTATAGATTACTTAGCTTTAGGCGGTAAGCAGTTCATTGGTAATCCCAAACAACCAACCATCTCTATTTACACTTTGATTGAGGGTGAATATCAAGTTAACCAGTATGTAGGTGATGACCGTATCCAGTCTCCAACATTTCCAGAGTTGAACTTGACTGTACAACAGATTTTTGAAATTGGGAATATTGCATGAGTACATGCCCTTAGTGTCATCATCCTCTGCGATCGCATGCTGTATATCGTGCAAAAGTGCGGGGTGTTGCTTTGAAGTTATTTTCGGATAGCCTGCACAAATTCCTGAACAGCCTCGTACTGGTCAGGATTGGCTATATAACGCAGCAACAAAGCCGGGTCTAAATTTGGCAAAAATCCACTGCGGTTGACGAATTCATATTCTCCTGCTGCGTTCAAACGAAATATCTTAATTTGATTAGATTTCCAAAACCAAACTTCCGGCACTTTCTTAGGCTTGAATAGCTCCTTTCTATTAATAGTGCCACTAGTGACGATAACTTCAATAACGATGTCAGGAACTTCTGTTTTTGTACCAATGCTGTAAGACTCATCAGGGGTCCCAGAAGCATACCCAGGTTCTTCCAGAGTGAAACCACCGCGTCTGTAAAACCGGATGCCCAACTCTTTCATGTAAGCTTCTAGCAGCAAGCCAAGGGTACTTTTAACTTCCTCGTGTTGTTCACCAATAGGGGACATAATTTCTAACATTCCTGACAAATAAGACAACCGGACATTGCTGTTGTCCTTTAGTTGTGCTTCAATAGCTTTGAATTCCTCCCAAGAAACGTTAGGCACAGTAACTAGTTTCTCTTGTATGCGATAATCTAAAAGTAGAGTGTTCATATTGTCTCTCCACATTTCTTGAAAAATTCATTGTAAACAATTGAGCAAGGTGAGTAATCACCTATTCTACTAAGGGACTTCCAATTAAAAAAATTTCCACTCTCGTATAGAGTAGGGTGCGTTAGACGAAACGTCGTAACGCACCACCACAGGCGAAGATGGTGCGTTACGCTGTCGCTAACACACCCTACGGAATGGATAATTTATTTTTTGGTATTCCCTAACAGCGATCGCCATTATTTATATTTATAGTCTGAATATCCTAGACGTGGGCTTTGCCTGTATTCTAAAGTTTTTCAGCCTCAATTTGCCTAACCACCGTCAGTGCTGAGTAACTCACGCCAGCAGTACCTTCCCCCGGATGGGTCGAATCTCCAACTAACCAAAGATGCTTAATGGGTGTACGATTGGCAAAACCAAAAGGACCGAAAGTAGGTATGCGTTGTCCAATACCACCAACAATACCGCGATCGCGTGCCGTATATCGCGCAAAAGTGCGGGGTGTTGCTGCTTCCTCATGAATAATGGTTTCGGGTTTTAGGCAAAAGAATTTAGCAAGATGGGCGATCGCATCTTCTGTATACTGTTGTTTTAGCTCTTCATAATCCTCAGTACGCCACCACTTTTCTGGGTCTACAAACGAAGAAGCAATAATCGTTGCTTTCCCAGATGGGGCGCGACCATCGCCAGCATGACTAACAGAAACAAACAGTGAATTATTTTCACCGATCGGACCCTTAGCATCGTACAGAAACTGGAGATGGGGCGGACACCCAGGAGGAATAGCGCTTTCGTCTACGCCCAAATACACCACAAACGCACCCGATGCGGGTGGTAATTTTTCCACTCGCTTCTTGTACCCACGAGGTGCCGAGTCACCTAACAAGTGTACCAAGTTTTGCACAGTGACATTAGCAACGACATGGTCGGCTGGTTCGGTCCACACTTCGTTATTTTGATTACGAATGACTACAGCAGTAGCGAGACCCTTTTCTACCTTGATAGATTCAACTGTATGACGCATCAACAACTTGCCACCATCTCTTTTAAGAGCAGAAACTAGGCGATCGCTCAATTTCTGCATACTACCTTGGAGATGAAACAATCCTTGCGGCAGTTGCGATACGCTCAATGCTGTTGCAGCATAAAGTAGCGCTGTTTCCTCTACATCAACCTGGGAATACAACTTCAATTGTAAATCCAAAAACGTTCTGAGGCGGCGATCTTTCGCTACTCCACAGGCACGCAAAGCATCTCCCACTGTGAACAAAGTGTACGGTACAGTAATCAATGTACTGCTACGCACTGCCTGACTTAGCTGCCACAAGTCCCAAACGTTACGTGGTGGTAGCACCGGATCGCGCCCCTGAAATTCCCAGCTAGCATCAAACAAAGATGCTATCAACCGCCAGAAAGATTCGCTACCTGGAAACTGTTGGGAACGTTCCTCAAGCCATTTCTCTGGATCTCGCCAAACATTGATTGGTTTTACCTCACCAGGAAGGTACACCGCACAAGCTGGATCGCAAGGTGTTGCTTCCGGTAGGTCGATTTCTAATTCCGAGAAAATACGGTGGTGAATACCTCCCGGTTCTAACCCAGCTACCTGAGTCGCTCCCACATCAAAGGTGAAGCCTTGGCGTTTAAATGTAGAAGCACAGCCCCCCGGAACGATGGCTTGATCCAAGATTAAGACACTGTAACCTTTATGTGCCAATAATGCCCCGGCTGTGAGTCCACCAATTCCGGCACCGATGACGATCGCACGAGATTTACGAGTGCCAACACGATGATTTGGCATTGGTTTATACAACATATTTCTTAATATTTATAATAATAATCTTAGAATATTTAATCCGCTACGGCATTATATTTAGCTACAACATTTGATGAATACTTTCAACAACTTGCTCAATAAAGTAAACTGCATCATTAACCAATAATTCATCGATATTCCATCGATTGCCTATATTAAATGTAGGATCTATATCAGCCTGATGAGCAATTTTATTTCTCCGATCAACAACTGAGTTCAATTGTTGTTTGATATCTTTTGTTGGCTTACCTATTTTAACAGCAACCTCTTCCCATAATTTCTTATCTGATATAAGCCTAATTGCGTCAGCGATCTTATCTGCTTGTTGAAAGCTTTTATAACTAAGAGTTTCTCGGATTTCATTTTCTAGCCAAGAAATATTATTATTAAGCTTATTCGCTATACTACTTGATATTGCTGGAATTAAAGACGAGATTGTATGAGACTGCTGTGTAAATGTGGAGCCGTAACTCTGTTGAATCTCGGTTTCCAACCAAGATGCAACATCTATCGCCATTATCCGCTCTTGACGGGCAGCACTTAACGAAATTTCAAAACGGGAAAAGGCTGATTGACTGGTGTTGGCTGGAGGGCTGGGTTCAGGACGTTGATGGCAATGAATTTCTAGCATCCCCAGTGTAACAACTTCGTGAATGTAATAGTCTAAAGCACTCACAACTAGAACCAAAGATGCCCTTAAAATATCTGACACTTCCAAGGCACTGGTAGCTTGAGCTTTTACAGAGTTGTGAAGAGCAATGAGGTCTCGAACGCGACCAATGCTAATACGAAATTGGTCAAGCGCAGACTGCATAGGTAGAGGTAGAACAGGACTTACGCAACTGGCATAAGGCGATCGCCACATTTAGTACATAAGTATTAATAATGGTGATGCGCCTTGAGGCTTCTGTTGCTAAGTGCAAACCTAATTAATAATAGTGAAACACTGTTCAAATTTTTATGAGATAATTTGGAAAATTGTGTATCAAATAAATGTTGTAGTTTATGAAATTTACTAAACTTAACTATTGCCAGTATTTATTAAGTAGTCACATTAATTATACTCTCACGAATTTGGCAGAGCATTTAGAACAAATTAGTCATGATAAAATCAATCGCTATCTCAAAAACGAAAAGTTAACACCGCGTTTACTTTGGGATAATGTAAAGGACATTATTGAAATAAGTGATAATGCATATCTAGTTTTTGATGACACAGTACTTGATAAACGATATTCTCTAGAAATAGAAACGAGTAAACGGCAATATAGCGGCAACGAACATGGAGTAATACAAGGAATTGGGTTAATAAATTGTATATATGTTAATCATGATATCGGAAAGTTTTGGGTAGTTGACTATCGTATTTATGACCCTGATAGAGATGGAAAAACAAAAATAGACCATGTGACGGATATGCTGCAAAACCTTGTACATCATCAGGAGTTGCCGTTTAAAGCCGTTTTGATGGACAGTTGGTATGCAACAAATAGATTGATGTTATATATTGATGATTTAGGTAAATATTATTATTGCCCTCTGAAACGCAATCGACTTGTTGATGATACTGCAAATAAAAAAGATTATAAAAGAATTGAATTACTATCTTGGGATAATGAGGAGTTAAAATCAGGTAAAATAGTTAAAGTTAAGAAGTTCCCAGGCGCGAAAAAAGTGAAACTGTTCCGGGTGACTGTCTCCACCGACAGAACGGATTTTATTGCTACAAACAATTTATCTCAAGATTCTACGGACGTTGTACAACAAGTGTGTAAGGTTCGATTGTATTGTTGAGGAGTTTCACCGAGAATTAAAACAATTGACTGGTGTTGAATCATGTCAATGCCGTAAGGGTCGTATTCAAAGAAACCATATTGCCTGTGCTATTTTAGTCTGGCTTAGACTTAAAAATTTAGCTTATAAAAGTGGTCAAACAATTTATCAAATTAAACGTGGTTTATTATCGAATTATTTAGTTCAGCAATTAAAACGTCCGGATGTGCCCATGCTTATCGTCTAGTTGTTTGGCGCTCGACGCGGCTACGCCGCGCCATTGCTTGTGCCAGTTGCGTAAGTCCTGTAAAATTTGGATTCAGCACAACAGCACTGAGATTTTTATTGATCGAGAACTAATGAGAGCGTGGGGTTGACCACAAAGATATTATTCTAGGGTTTCGTTCCCCCGGCGTCCGCAAACTTCTTGCTGCTGCTGATTGAACTGGGGACCCTTGGACTGGCGACTGGTTCGATGAGTAGGGGGATTCAAACCCCAACCAAATCTTCGCTCGAATTTCTTTCCCCACTCCCCATTCCCCAAATGTAAGAATTAGGAGTATAAACTCACCCTCAAGTACCAATGACTTCAACCCTGCAAAAATTTCCTCGTCTCAATGCGCCAAAGCTGCACCAACTACCGAATGGGTTGACGATAGTAGCGGAGCAAATGCCGATTGAAGCCGTTAACCTCAGCTTGTGGGTTAACGTAGGATCAGCCGTAGAATCCAATGCCATTAACGGCATGGCTCACTTTTTAGAGCATATGATTTTTAAGGGAACTGAAGCTCTGGCAAGCGGTGAGTTTGAACGTAGAATTGAAGAGCGGGGTGCTGTTACCAATGCTGCCACTAGCCAAGACTATACCCATTACTACATCACCACTGCTCCCAAAGATTTTGCGGATCTGGCTCCACTGCAAATTGATGTGGTAGTCAATGCAAGCATACCTGACGACGCCTTTGAACGCGAGCGATCAGTAGTTCTGGAAGAAATTAGGCGCTCAGCTGATAATCCTCGCCGCCGGACTTTTGAAAGAGCAATGGAAATGGCGTTTGAATCCCTACCCTATCGGCGTCCAGTTTTGGGACCAGAAACAGTTATTTCCCAACTCCAACCCCAGCAAATGCGGGATTTTCATACAACTTGGTATCAACCTCACTTCATGACTGCTGTAACTGTAGGCAATTTGCCAGCGGAAGAATTAATCGAAATTGTCACAGCAGGATTTGAAGTAGCTAGCAATCAACAATCAACAAGAGGCAGTGCGTTGGGCGGCTTCGCCGACTTGAAGCAACTGCCGTTCAACAATCAACAATCAACAGTCAACCCTGAACCCCCATTTACAGAAATTATTCGCAGGGAATTTATTGATGAAAGCCTCCAGCAAGCAAGATTGGTGATGGTTTGGCGAGTACCAGGTTTGCTCCAACTCAATCAAACTTATGCACTTGATGTTTTGGCGGGCATTTTGGGACACGGACGGACATCAAGGTTGGTGCGGGATTTGCGAGAAGAACAGGGACTGGTTTCCCATATTTCTGTAAGCAATATCGCCCAGCGGTTGCAGGGGACATTTTATATTTCAGTGCAATGTGCAGTGGAAAATGTGCCAGATGTAGAAGCTGCGATCGCTCAACACATCCGCAAGCTACAAACAGAGATGGTGAAAGAAGCAGAAATCGCCCGTGTGCGGACGCGAGTCGCTAATAGGTTTATTTTTGGTAATGAAACACCCAGCGATCGCGCTGGTTTATATGGCTACTATCAATCATTAGTAGGAGACTTGGAAGGGGCATTTAACTACCCAGCACACATTCAAGCCCAAGATGCAAATGACTTAATGCAAGCTTCCCAAAACTATCTCTCCCCGGGCGCCTATGGTGTCGTTGTCCTCAAACCAAATGATAAATTATAAATTATGAATGATGAATTATGAATTGGATTGTTTCATAATTCATCATTCATCATTCATAATTCCAACATGTGGACTGAAATTGACGCCCATATTAGCCAGGTAACTGGCAAAAAGTTTCACTCGTCACAACGGCGCTCAGTTGGTGGCGGGTGTATCAACCAAGGTTATGCTGTCTGTGATGGTCAGCGCACTTACTTTGTCAAGGTCAACCAAGCATCCCAAGTTACCATGTTTGAGGCGGAGGCGCTGGGTTTACAGCAAATACTTCAAACAGCTACAATCCGCGTTCCCAAACCCATATGCTGGGGTAAAGCTGGTAATTCTGGCTATCTAGTGTTGGAATGGCTAGAAATGGGTGGAGGAAATACCAAATCTTGGGAAGAGATGGGGCGGAAGTTGGCAGCGATGCACCTCGCTACCAGCAGCCAAGGTTTTGGTTGGGACATGAACAATACCATCGGTTCTACGCCTCAAATCAATACCTGGACAGCAAACTGGGCGAAATTTTATGCAAAACATCGCCTAGGTTATCAATTCCAGTTGGCAAGGCAGCGGGGTGGTGATTTTCCTCAAGAGAAATTACTAGCGGCTATCCCCGAATTATTGACACACCAACCGCAACCCTCCTTAGTGCATGGAGATTTGTGGGGAGGGAATGCCGGGTGTACCGTGTCGGGAGAATCGGTGATTTTCGATCCAGCGACTTATTTTGGCGATCGCGAAGTTGATATTGCCATGACAGAGCTTTTTGGCGGCTTCCCTGAGGGATTTTATCGCGGCTACAACGAAGTGTGGCGCTTAGATGAGGGGTACGATCGCAGAAAAACTTTGTATAATTTGTATCATGTTCTCAATCACTTCAATTTATTTGGTGGCGGTTATGCTTCGCAGGCAAACCGGATGATTTCCCAGATATTGGGTTAAATATCGCAAGAAAGAGGAGAAGAAGATCGGTAATCTTGTAGCGGTTCGGGAGTAATGGGAGCAGGCGGCACCGGAATCAGCAAGAACAACACAGCCAGTACAGCCAGCACAATATTTCTCGTTTGCAGCCTTTCGGCAAGCGAACTGGTTAATGTTGAGACTGACCAAGACGAGACCGTTGGCGCATATTATTGGGGGACGCATTTATCTACACAAAACCCGCCGCCTTAATGACTCTGTTATCAGTAAAAATAAAAAAACGGCATGTTTTTAGGACTTACGCACTATACAAATTTAGCATCATGTGTATAACGGAATTCGGTCGTTTCAGGTCGTAGAATTGACCACATGGTAAGGGCGCGGAAACCGCGCCCCTACGGTAAGGTGGTCTACCCAAATGAATATTGCGCTCCGCCGCCCTACCGAAACCACAGCATACAAGACTATTTCTGTCAATGCGTAAGTCCTAGTTTTACCTTTTTTATTTTGGTGGCGCTAAGGTGAAAACTTACTTTACCAGTATGTATATTTTTATCCTGACTATCAAATTTTGTCTGTGTGCCTCAACTATTTGTGACTAGGAGGTTTAGTCGTGACTCCTGCTTCATAATGCAACGTGTATACACCGGATGGACGCAATACCCGATACCACAAGCCCATGATTAACCCGGTTGAAAGTGCTGAGGTAACATTCGATTTTGCCTTCTTAAACTGTATTGAGGATAAATCGCCATATAGCTCGCGTATAATTGCATCAATATGCATATGCAAGTCTGGTCGGCGGCGCATCAGAATGAGAATGGCATTCTGTACTGAATATTCTTGGAATTCACTTACCAGGGGCACATTTCCAGGCTTTCTCGGAGTAGTAAGTTTGGGGATGTCAGAAATGTCTGGATCATATGTAGAAGCGACCGTAGATTCATCAAATAGGACTGGGGATTGGGGATTGGGGATGACACAAGAGGTTTGAGCGATCGCTGTATCGTTTGTCTCGGTCTGGGATTCAAGCCCAATCTCTTGTTCCCTATAATCAGTTTCATAATCTGACTCATCAACGTCTTCATCACTATCCTGAAGGATTGCCTGTGTAGAAGATAAATGAGATAAGTGCATTTGGGCACAATACATCTGATCTTCTGTTGCGTACCCTGAAATCAGAGATTCTAGGTTTGCCATCTGGTTGCGGACGAAAGACAGGCGGCGTTCCAAGTCAGATGCCTCTAGAATGTAGCGCTCGCGCTCTGCTGTCAGTAAGTTTAGAATCGATAGATATTCAGTCATACCAATCAAGTTTTCAAGAAAGGAACGAACAGGTGGAAAGTAAGGAAGTTCATATCAAAGCTCACATTCGCGTTATCAAGCAAAAAACCTATGGCTTTGTCTGCAAAGAATGTAATAAAGTCGTTGAACACATATGCTATCCATCTCTTGCACTATACTGTTTTGAATGCTGACCGCCAAAATCGAAAAAGCACAAACCCTTACCCAAGTTAATTAAATCACAGAAGAAACCAAAAACAAAACAGTCTGTATCTGCCACCGAAAATCAGTTGGAAGTCGCAGTTGGTAGGAAATTTTCTGACAGAGAACTTTTAGTAAATTACAGATCAAATTTTCGACAAAGACTTGGATAGTAAAAACTTGGAATGAATTACGAAACTGCTCGCAAATTCCTCATTGACCAAACAACAACAACTGAGGAAAATCCAGACGCCCTCTTAATGCGTCTTAAGCAGGGAAAACCGCCAGTACCTGGTCAGATTACCTCAATTTTGTTGACGTTGAAAGTGGTGTTTTCAGATTTGGAACATACCACCACTTTAGACCGAGAATTGGCTTACGCCTTGTATCAGTTAAGCATGAAGACGCAACAGTTGTTTACAGCGGGGCGCAAAGCTGGAGTTGATTGGCCACTGCTGCTGAAAGAAGATTTGCTGAGAATTGCGATCGCATCTGAAAGTATCTTTTCTGGTGATTGGCAAAATCTACATTAAACTCATCCCACTCCTTCTAGGGCTGGGATGAGTTTAACTATCAACAACCATTATCGACTTCGCAGTTCCCCTTCCAGCTTATCTAAGTCAGTTTTTAGCAAAACTGTCATTTGACCGACAAATGCTTTGCCTTCCTTTGGTTGTGCCACTTCCACCCAGTAAACATAGCGATCGCCTACACGCAACTCTCCCTGCAAAGCTTCGCTCACAGGAGTGTTTGCGATCCTCGCAGAGTTAATGGCACTTTCATTGGGATACTGGTACACAACCTGAGCGCGATTAAAGTCTTGATAGATGTCCAACCCATAAATTATCCGCAAGGATTCTTGGAGACGCTCAATTGTCATGCCGTTAATGGCATCATACATAGCAATGCGCTCGCTGCGAATTTGGCTGCGATCATTAGTAAACTCTACCTTCCCTGGAGGCAATACCGATGCTTGGAAAGTGAATCGCTGGGCAGCTGTATCGGTCTTTTGTACCAACAATCGCTCTCCCATGGCAGGGCGAAGGGTAGGATGTGCTTTAATCCAAGCACCTACTTCCTCTGTAGATTGCCCCGGTAAAGCGTGAGCTGCTAAATCAAACATTCCTACACAGAACCAGGGAACTAGGGAAAAAGGCAAAATCAAAAAGTTAAGCAGGAGTTTTTGTAACATTTCTCTTTAGGACTTACTGGCTAATCCGATACATCCCCACAAGTGCAAATCGCTCTTGTTTTACCCTAACTGGCACAAAACGGGATAATCATAGTCTGCCCAAACTATTTCCTTAAACTAACGTTAATAGCATTTTTCGATTGGACATGGAGTGAAAATTAATTATGCTTTCGTGAAAACTCTTGGTAGGGGCGATCGGTTGATCGCCCCTACATCATTTCTGGAGATGTCTCTTGGATGCACTACAATCATGATTCAACTTTGGAACAGGCATCTTGCCCATGTTTGATTAGAGGCGGACAGGATATCCACCGCAGATGAGATGTTTTAAATGCAATAAGTAACCGCTATAAAAATTTGACAATAACAGGATTGATGTGACAGTTGCGTAAGTCTTGAGTTATACTTATATTGACCTCTGATGCTTCGTCTTTCTCCTTCGTTTCTTTGTTAGATTGGTCTAGACTGTTTGGTTATTAACTGAACTGGAAGAAATACGGGAGGACGAGGATTAATGAGTCGATACAGCGTCAGCACCCCACTCGCTCAGAGACGGGAACCTAGTGCCTCCCTCTGTAGATAGCTGACCCGCTTAAGTACCCCGAGTACTACGTTATCGGCAAGTGTTTAAGTTCCTACCCACGGATGCGCAGCCAGTCTGTAGCTCTAGAACCAAATAGTTAACCAGTTTTACGAGGGGTAAGACAGTGCTGTTTGGATAGTACCGACCGATAACTTTAGCAAGGCTAACATCACCCCTTTTGGGAGGCTCATTCGAGCAAAACCATTATGCTTACAGGTGAGTCCAGTCCTGAAGGAGGGTTTGGCTCCGCAGGGAACTGGCGAACCCGAAGGGGTGAAAGATATCAGTTCGTAATTACCCGAACGAGAGTAGATTGCAAAACTACACGGTATTGAGTAACCCCAAGGCGGTAATGGAGTAAAGGCTATTAAAATAGCCTTTCATTTTGCACCCCGGGGCTAAAGCCACAAGGTTTCCAACGGATCGGAGATTTTTAGATGATTGTTCAATGGTCAGATGAAGATCAGCTTTTCTTAGTCACAATTCCAGAGTTTGCTGATCGGGTTGTCATGCCCTGCACTCACGGCAAAACTCGTGAGGAAGCAATTAATCATGGTGAAGAGGTGATTGAGATGTACTTAGAAGGTTGGCAAGCGGAAGGTGAATCAATACCTGAACCTAGCACGCTTCAAACTGCCTGATTGCCACCCCAAGACCCTAATCATCTTCGCCCCCACTGTGTTAACTGCTGAATCACATGGCAATTTACGGAATCATTGCTACCTTAATCACCTTACGTTCTCTCATATCACAGAACACCTGTTCCAAATCCTTTAATGGACGGTGTTCACTGAGGAGTAATTCAAAGGGAACCTTCCTGCTAGCAATCAGAGATAGCGCCGCCCGGACATATTCTGGAGTGTTGTGAAATACGCCTTTGAGGGTGAGTTCGCTGTAATGTAGCTGTTCTGTATTTACAGTAATAGTGGTATCTCTTGGACAACCGCCGAATAAGTTGACAGTTGCACCAGGACGGGCACAAGCGATCGCCATTTCCCAAACACTTGGTACACCAGTTGCCTCAACGACCACATCTGCACCCCATCCTTGTGTAAGTTCTTTAACTACAGCAGGAATCTCTAGTTGATGGTAATTAAACGTCTTCGCTGCACCAAGTTTTTTCCCAATTGCTAGCCTAGGTTCGTTTCCGCCAAACAGAAATACTTCTACACCAGCCTCAAGAACCAACGAAGCGACAAACATTAGTCCGATCGCACCGTCCCCTATGACTACGACCTGATCGCCTCTTTTAATATTGGAACGGGCTACTCCATGCAGCACACATGCTAATGGTTCTGTCATCGCCGCCAATTCGTAAGGCAACTCATCGGCAATAGACAACAGATTATGCTCCACAATCGCTGCTGGTATTTTCAAGTACTGAGCAAAAGTGCCGTTATTCCAAGTTAAATTGGGACAGAGAGAGTATTCTTGGCGTTGACAAAAAAAGCATTTCATGCAGGGAGCAGAGTTATTTGCCACCACGCGATCGCCCACGTGCCAACCTGTAACACCTTCTCCCAAAGCAACAATCTGCCCAGATACCTCATGACCAAACAGGGTAGGAGGTTGTAGCATTTTGGCATGACCGCCGCGACGCCATACTTTCAAGTCTGTGCCACAAGTTGTTGCTGCTCCCACTAGGATCACCACTTCACCTGCTGCTGGGGTGGGGTCAGCGACTTCTTCTAAACGTAAATCTTCTTTACCGTAAAGTAACGCTGCTAACACAGCTAGTAACCTATAAGTTAGACCCAACTAATTTTATCAGTTGGATCCGGGAACTTATTAAAAATTAATCAGTCGTAAGTTCTAGAAACCTAGGAACTCGCTGCTGGCTTGCCAATGACTCCTATGGTTCTTCCTTCCTCCATGCTAAGTAGACGACGACTGACAGTTAAGATCGGTACTTCTTGGCGGCAGGTTTGACAAAACCAGTAGAGTTCACCATGACGAACATGACGCAGGAGCGAACCACTGCAACAGGGACAGTTGTTTGCTATCATACTCATACTGAACATCCTCCTTCAAAAAATTTCTTGCTTGATTTAGACGGATTAAAAAGTTGATAATTAAAATCAGATTTGGGCAGCATGAACGCGCCCATTTCGATAAACTTGCTGAACTGGAGTACCTAAATTTATCAGTAAACCAATCTCAGATTAGCAGTAATGGTCATTAATGAAGTAAACTCTTAAAATATATTAATTATGCTTAAATCCCCTTTCATCTACCTTGGGGATCATAGAATTTAAAAGATTTTGTAGCATAAGTTACTATTTTCTTAAAGGGGATCAATGTTTTAGAGAGGGAGTAGTTAGTGGTACTTTTAACAACTAACAACTAACAACTAGAAGAGTGAAAATTGCTACTTGGAATATCAACTCGATTCGCACTCGCTTGGAACACGTTGTCAATTGGTTGACCGAAAATCCCGTTGATGTGCTGTGTTTGCAAGAAACCAAAGTTGTAGACGCTGACTTTCCCCGAACACCCTTTGAGTTGTTGGGCTATAACTTGTACTTATCGGGACAAAAGGCTTACAACGGTGTAGCCATCTTTAGCCGTAAACCATTAGAAGACGTAAGTACTGGTTTCACAACGATTTTGGCAAACATAGAGCCAGAGTGGGATGAGCAAAAGCGGGTGATTACGGGTGTCATTGATGGGATCAGGATTGTCAATCTTTACGTGCCTAATGGTGCAGCAGTAGGAAGCGAGAAGTACGAATACAAGCTGGGCTGGTTGACGGTACTGGGGGAGTATTTGCGATCGCTTCATGAGTTTTCACCTGCCATCTGTATGTGTGGAGACTTCAACATTGCTCTTGAAGCTAAGGATATACACGAAAATCTTAGTGGCGAAAATCACATTATGGCATCGGAACTAGAGCGCCAAGCTCTCAGGAATATTCTCGCACTGGGATTTGCCGATGCCTTTCGCAAATTTACTAATGAAGGTGGACACTACAGCTGGTGGGACTATCGCGCCGCATCATTTCGTCGTAACTTGGGTTGGCGGATTGACCATCACTATCTCACCGAAGTCCTCTATGAGCGTGCGAAAAGCTGCATTATTGATGTCGCCCCGAGAAAGTTGCCTCAACCCAGCGACCATACGCCCGTAATTGTGGAATTTTAGACTATAAGGGAGTGGTTAATCGCTAATCGCTAATAGTAAAAATTGACAATTAGCAATTAGCAATTAGCAACCAACAACTAACAACCAACAACCAACAATCCAAATGCTTTATGTATCTAGTCACTGGATCAACCGGGGGAATAGGTCGCAGAGTTGTGAGACTCCTACGTGAAAGAGAGAAGCAGGTGCGGGCATTTGTCCGTCTCACTTCCCGCTATAGTGAGTTAGAACACCGAGGAGCTAACATCTTCATCGGTGATTTGCGGCAAGAAAAGGATATCCAGAAAGCTTGTCAGGGTGTCCAGTATATCATTAGCACTCATGGTACTGATAGCGATGCCTTATCTTTGGACTACCGCGCCAACATTGAACTCATTGACTCCGCAAAAGCTACTGGAGTAGAGCACTTTGTCTTCATTTCCGTATTGGGAGCAGACCGGGGGTATGAGGACGCTCCCGTTTTCAAAGCCAAACGGGCGGTAGAGCGATACTTGGCAGCTAGTGGTTTAAACTACACTATTTTACGCCCATCTGGATTAGCATCAAATTTGCTGCCACTAGCAGAAAGGTTTCGGGAAACGGGGTTTTATCTGCTCATCGGCGACCCCAAAAACCGTACATCTATTGTGAGTACAGATGATTTGGCAAGGATGGTTGTGGATTCTGTGACAGTTGAAGCAGCTCGCAATCAGATTTTACCTGTTGGAGGACCGGAAATTTTATTGCGGGACGATATTCCGCGAATTTTTAGCCGCATTTTCAACAAAGAACCAGTGGTAATTAACCCCCCACTATTCGTAATTGATGGGTTACGGAGTGCATGGGGTTTGTTGAATCCTCAAGGGCAAAAAGCTTTAGATACCTTTCGCACATTATTGGCAAATGAATTTTTCTGTACAAAAGAGGAGGTTGCTAACCTAGAGGGAATTTTCAATTTTAAATTGGAGACACTGGAAAATTTCCTACGAAGGTATCTAGCAGTATGAATAGCTAATGGCTAATGGCTAATAGCAATTAACAATTAGCTATTAGCAATTCACAACTAACAACTCACAACTCACAACTCACATTTTATGAAATCTTACTTTGTAGCAAATGCTGCTCAAGCACGTCAGACAAAACAGCGATTCGCTAAACCAGACGAAAAACTTTCCTATGAATTGGGTAAGGCAGTACAGGAACTGCCACCACTGTACACTAGATTCTTGGCGGGAACGATCAGCTTAGTGGTACTTGGAGCGATCGCATGGGCGCAATTTTCCCAGGTGGATGAAGTGGCGACAGCACCAGGGGAGTTAATCGCTTCCACACAGGTGCGACCTGTGACAGCGCTGGGTGGCGGGTCAATTGTGGCAGTGAATGTTAAAGAAGGCGATCGCGTCGCCAAAGGTCAAGTCCTAGTTCAACGCGATCCAGACTTGAAACAAGTCGATGTTGCTCGCCTAGACAAATCGGCTAATTTGATTCAAGAAGACTTGCGGCGTTTGGATGCAGAACATATAGGATCCAAAACTACCGGCACCCCACTGCAAGATGAACTGTTAAACTCGCGGTTGCGAGACTACCAAGCGCATCAAGCAGCAGCCCAAGCCGAAGCAAATCGCCAACAGGCGCTCATTGAGCAGGCGAAAGTACGTCTGACGCGCTTGCAACAAAATCTGGTCAACGCCAAAACCAGCCTCGCCAACGCTAAAAGTAACTTTGTCAACGCCCAACACATCAGCGGTCAAGTTGACACCAATTTGGCGCTTGCACAACAAAGGGAAAAAAGCCTGAGCATCCTAGTTACTCCGGGCGCGGTACCTCGAGTTGATTACCTAGAGGCACAAGAAAAACTAAATCGTGCAAATACGGAAATCACTAAGGCGAAAGATGACGTGATCAACGCCCAAAATAAGATAACAGAGGCTCAAGACAAAGTCTCATCCCTAGAAAAAGATATTGCTGCTCAAGACCAAGAAATTCGCCAAGCCCAACAAGCCTATCAAGGCGCTCATAATCAGGTGGAACGTTTGGTATCGGAGCGCCAAAGTGAAATTTTGACCCAGATGAACAAACGTAAAGAAGAATTTACCAACGTTTCAGGTCAACTTGATCAGGCGAAAAAACAGCAAGAGAAGGAAACTATCAAGGCTCCAGTTGCAGGAACCATATACAAAGTCAAAGCAACTAAAGGACCGGTGCAATCGGGTGAAGAATTGCTGTCTATTTTGCCAGAAGGGAAAGAACTGCAGCTTGAGGTGAAAGTCCTTAACCGAGATATTGGGTTTATTCATGAAAGGATGAGAGCAAAGGTCAAGATGGCGACCTTCCCATTTCAAGAATTTGGCACAATTGAGGGTGAGGTAGTGCAAGTCAGTCCTAATGCAGTCGTTGATAAAGAATTGGGCTTGGTTTTCCCCACCAGAATTCAACTGAGTAAACACTCAATGCAGGTGCGAGGGCAAGAGGTAGCATTTACTCCAGGTATGGCTGCTAGTGGTGAAATTGTGACTCGTAAGAAGTCGATTTTAACTTTCATCATTGAGCCTGTGACTCGTAGGTTTAGCGAGGCATTTTCTGTCAGGTAAGCAAGTGGTAGGTTGGGTTGAGAAATCGGATGTTGTTGGCGAATTTTAGAAAACCTCAAACTGTAGGGTGGCACTGCCCACCTTCTCACCCTTGCAGCAATCGCATCATCCGCAATTCAGTCAACCCAGTTAACGGCAACCACACCTGTGATGAGAGTTATTCCGACATTTGGATCGTCTACAGTCCTTAGCTGCTGAGCAACCTTTGGGTTTCCGGCATACAGATGTGTGAGGGTGTCAGTATCAAGTAGATGCATTAAACATCCTGTTCTCCATCAACTTCTAACCGTCCCCTTTCATAATATATAGCTTCTTTCTCTCAGTGCTGTGAGTGACTCATCATCAGCAAGGGCACCTGCCTGGTGTAGCAGGATGGTTCTGCTCCCCAACGATTTCAGCCAGTCATCAATAGCAGTCTTTAAGAACCGCCAGTTATCCTCTATCTTGCGTCCTGGAAGATAACCCTGTGTTGCTTGGCGAAGAATGATTTCAGTGGGTAGTCGCAGGTAGACGGAAACTTCTTCAAGGGTCAAAACATCCGGTATTGTTGCCTGACTCATATGCTAAAGCATTACAAAATACATGAATATTTTATCCAAAATTATTCGTTTTTAATATCTGGGGTAAAACCTTGATGAATGGAACTGACTCAAGATTATCTCGCTATATTCCGATCTTCTATTTTGGCCGATGTCGGAATCCCAAAAATAAAACAATCCAACCCTGCTAACCTAGGTTTGACCAAAGTAAAAAAGCTTTACTATTGATGCTGAGTCAAGCAGTTTGCTTGCTTACATCGCTTGAGTTATTTATGTCACAAAGAATTTCATCAAATTCTTTACGAAGTGCCGCAAGTTCTCCTACCCATTGGTTTGAAGAGCTAATCGCTTCTTCTTCGTTTTGACGAGCTTCAGCAATTTGCTTTTCAGTCTTTCCATAAACTTGTGCTTCAACTTCTCTAAGTTGCGTTTCAACCTGACTTTCAAGGTTTTTTGCTAGTGCAATAAACTGGCTCGTAATTTCGCGTCGTGCATCAGCCAATTTCTTGTCTTGTTCTTCTTCATGTTGCTTGGCATACACATCCATTGCTAACGTACCTACTGACAAAAAAGGACCAAGAACTTTGGCTACGTTACCTATGTTTTTGGCAAAATTTACTGCCTGCCAAGGTTTGAAGTTGAAGCCTAAAAACTTTCCAACGGTATAAACACCCTGATGGAGACTACTTCCAGCTGCATTGGAAGCGCGTAAAAATGTTTGCCCAGTGGAGGTTGCTCCTGTCTTTGTCGCCAAATTGCTTATCTCAACCCCTGCTCTCTCACCAATGTCTTGCAGCATCTTTACTTGCCCCCTTAATCGCTCCACATCTACACCAGACTCTAGATTTCGAGCAGAGACTGTTTGGTTTACTTTCAAACGAGCAACAAAAGCTTGAGCTAAATCACTGTTAAGCACCTTTTTAACTTCTTCTTGAAGCAATTCCACGGCTTCCTTAACAGCCTCTTCCATTTCTGCTTTTACTTTTTCACAGAAATTTTGCACATTACTTTCAGCTTGTTTAGCCAGAACCTCAATATCCACATTGCTTCCTACTGCCCTGGCTAGAACCGTACCCTCATTTGCGACTGCCGCTGATAGCCGTAGCGCAATACCCCGAACTTTTGTTCGCAGGCGATCTCGTTCCTGTCGTACTGTACGCGAGAGACGGTTAAGTAATTCAAAGAAAGCCGAGTCTTTGTTAGAATCCCGTGTCAAGCTCAACTGAGCTTCATTAAGATAACTCAAAGCAATTCGGACTGGTGTGTCAAAGCGAACAAGCACTCCACGTTTATCCACAAAATTGTTGAGTGCATTGATAAAAGTTTGCAAACGGCTGATTTCGGTTAAAAATTCATCTTCTTCGTCTACCCCCTCACAATAATCCTTGGCATCAATAAAACAGAGGGGAAATTCATCAAGACGGTAAGGCTCAAGCGCTGTTGCTAGACTCTTATGGTAGTTAGCAATTAGCTCCTCTTCTTCTCCTGCCCCAGCGGACATCTTATTGACGACAAGCATTATTTTCCAGCGATAACCCAGTTCATAGGCTAACTTTTTGAAATTTTCCGCTGTTATTGAATCGAAAAGCATATAGGTGAGGCAGAAAACCAATAGGTCAGCTTGGCGAATAGCATCATAAGTAATTTCATCGTGGTCATTGCGGTCTGTAAACAGCCCAGGCGTATCAATTAGCTTGATACCATTCCAGTCGTAACTGGCAGTTGTATCGGTAGTAATATCGCTACCAATGCGGATATCACGCCGCCCTGAAAGAGCAGATATGATGGTAGATTTTCCTGCACTGTACTGTCCTACAAAAGTGACAGTAAGGAAGCTTTGGTCATGATGTTGCTTTAACTCCTCATGCAGCTTCTTTTGGATAGTTGATATTTCTGATGTATTTTGCTGAGCTAGTAAGTTGTCCAATTTTGCAATTACACTATTAAACTGCTCTGCAATGTAAGCTGTATTAAAATTTTTGACTTTTTCATCATCCATTTTTATTACTCCTGCTATGTTTCCCTAAATGGCTATAAAAAGTTTTTTTCCCTAGATTAACGCTGTTACTTAGTTATTAGAAGAAGAATAATTATATTCTTCCTCTTGTTCAATCTGATTGATCGCCTGCTCTGCTGACATTTCTCCATAGATAATTTTCATGAATCCAGGAAAATAATCATCTATTGTTGACAGATTAATATAAACTAATTTTTTAATTACTGAATCATGCAATTCCTTGTCTACAACAATGCTAGTTTTAAAGCGAATCTCACCATCTCTAAAATCCATTTCAAAATTACCTAGGATTAAACCATAGTTAGCCATTGCTAAAAATTCTGCTACTATTAAATACTTATTTTTTGGGATTCTTACAGGAGAGATTGAGTAGAATATGAAATGTTTATCTTCATCATCTGCAATAGCATAGCAAGTATAACTACTATTTTCCAAGTCCACTTTTAGTCTGAGTGATTTTCCTGGTTCTACTTCATTAAAATTCCAATTATCTTTTTCAAAGAATTTTACTATTGCGTCAAATAAAGTTTTCATAGCTGATTCTCCTAATTTGTGAATTTTTTCTTCTGTTAATTTCTGTGGCGCTTCAAATGTAACTACCTGTTGAATTATTCTCTGAATTTCATCATTATTTATTTTTAAATCAAGCATGGTTTTAGTGGCAATATTTATACTGCCTTTAGAATCTATTGTGACATTGGCAATAACAGCGTCAATACAATTTTGGGTCAGCTTTTCGTATTTGTTGCAACACAAATCAACCAGTCTTTTGGCGTAAGCACGATTAAGATTATTCAAAATTTTATCTAACTGACTCTCGGCTGAATTTAGCTGTTGTGCAATGGCATCTAGACTTTCAATCAAATCCTTGAAATAAATATCAACATTCTTTGTAACATCCTCACAAGTTCTATGGAAATGTTCTAAAGCCTGAGAAAGAGTAGTTTGCTTCTGATTATTGAGTTGAGTTCGCAAAGAGCTAGAAATATTTTCAACAGCCTCTCTTCGCTTTTGGTCTTTTGATTTAAAAAATCCACCAAGAAAACTGATAACCCCACCAACAATACCAATAACTAAACCAACAGCAGCCAGAGGAGGCACAAATGCCATTAAAGCTCCTGCTACTGCTAAAATTCCTCCCCCAATCCGAAAAAAATTTCGCTCATCGTCTGAATCCTGTTTGTTGAAACTGAATGTCATCCCACCCAGTTGGGCAATTATTTGTAATTCCTTTCCAACTTCTTCAAGAGATTCCCGAACTTCCTTGCTAAAAATTTTGACTGTATCCTGGTATGTTGTACTTAAACGCTTCTCAAAACGAATATTTTTTAGTTGTTCCTCCCATCCCTGTTTCAAACTACTTTCTGAATGGTTCCAGTAGTCTTCTGCAAAAGATGGAATAGTATTTAGAGCATCTTGAAAGACAGATATAATCTGATACTGTAAAGATTCACAAGCATCATTTGCTGACTTTTGAATGTTTTTTCGGATATTCTCACGTTTATTTTTAAGGGTATCCGTTAATGTTCTATAGTTTTTGGCTTGTTCCGCGACCCATTGATAAGGCTTTTCGATATCGCCTACTGTGGAGGCAAGTAAGGTTTGCGATTGCCGAATAGGTCCATGCTCAACTAAAGATAACCGGATTTCATCATAAAAATTTTGCATCCGGCTTGCATTGAAAAGCTCATCTTTATGGTGTTGGTGTTCAGCCTCATAACATAACTGTGCCGCCAGCAGCATAACGGGAACAATCTCAAAATAATCGTTGCCATAATATTTTTGAGCATAGCCACGAATACGCTCTATATGTCCTGACAAACCACTAGAACCGTCCATAGCAAACAGTTGGTCTGGATTTTTGAGAAATCGTTCTAGTTCGTAGGAACCTCGCCGGGAATCGCGGAAATTTTTGTGTACGTTTAGCAGAATAATTAGTGGTTTAGCGTTGTCCTTCAACATCCGTAAAAACTGAAATTCTGCTTCTTGGATGCTATCATTTGTTACCACATAACAGATGACATCAGACTCTTGGATAACACTTTGGGCAATTTCTTCATCAGTTTCGCCACCAGGAGCGCCAATTCCAGGAGTATCAATCATGCGGAGATTGTTCCACTCATAAACTCCGTTGGAACGAGTAGTACGCTGGCTGCCAACACCAATGGCATCCCAGCCTTCTTCTGTCATAATGGCATGGAGAGTACTTTTGCCAGTCTTTGTTTTGCCCATAAAGGCAATGCTGAAATGATTGAGAGCACGTTGCTTGGCATCAAGAGATTCGCGCACACTATCAATTTTTTTAGCAATTTCGCCTTCAAGAGATTGCTTTGTAGTTTGAAGCTGTTTTGCTACTTCCTTGGCTGTTTCCGCTGTGGCATTTCCATTAGTCTTGTTCCAGATAGGTTCAAGCTTTTTTTGGATGCCTATTCTCAAATCATTAAGTGTTATCTCAGTTTTTTGAAGGGCTAAATCTGTAAATTTGTAGTCTTCATGAGCAATGTCAGTGCATCTACAAATAGCATTTTGGTAATCTGGATCATTCCAAAAGCTGTTCTTGCTTACTATCAACTGTTTTTCCTGATTATTTTTATTTTTTAATTGTTAGCTTTTTTCTAATACTAATATGTATAAAATATTTTTTAAAACCGCAAAAATACGGTATTTCAGCTTCGGGAACTATTCTTGCTACAAGAGTATAGTTTTATACTAAAAAGACCATAAAAGCTTTTCAAACGCCAGAGTGGCTAAATACCAATACGGTTCAGTTGACGAGGTGTCTCAGGTTGCGTCCTAGGCGGTCAAGTTTCCAGACAACCTAGGGGTCACCACTCTCTACGCCACTTGCTATGGAAAACGCAGAATAATATGATGTACCTCAAGAGATTTCGCCAAAGCGGCATAATGGAATTACCCTGATTACCGTGATTGCCATGACCCAGTTATCACAGCCGCGCCG
>CAZZXJ010000003.1:1219-38430 GCA_964657905.1 uncultured Stigonema sp. | reverse complement strand
ACGCGGGGAACCCGCGCAACGCACTGGCTTGTCTTGGCGGTTCGTTAAATAGGTAATCTTCGGGGGGACAGGAGTAAGCTATATCATAAGGCTTTTACGAGGCAGAAAATCACTATCCAAAATTTATTAAAAATATTTTTAAGGCAAGAAAATATTAATTATAAATGTAAAAGTTATCAACATTTGTTTTTTTAACTAAATCACCTATGATAAGTATTATTACTCCTGTTTACAATGGCGAAAAATTTATTGAGTTCTGTATTAGAAACGTTATCGCACAGAATTCTCCATTAGTCGAACATATTATTATAGATGGTGGATCAACTGATCGAACTGTAGAAATCATCAAACAATATGCTGAGAATTATCCCCACATTCGTTGGCTCTCTGAAAAAGATGAAGGACAGTCGCATGCCATGAATAAAGGAATCAAAATGGCAAGAGGTGAGATTCTAGGAATATTGAATGCTGATGATTTTTATGAACCAAATGTCTTAAATCGTATACTGGATCTTTTTGGAGAACTGCTTGAGCCAGATCTGCTAGTTGGAAACTGTAATTTATGGGATGATGAAGAGAAAATAACTTATATCAATAAGCCAAAAGATCTTAGAATAGGTTCTCTTTTATTCGAGAGAAGTGATTTTCCTTATAATCCTTCAGCTTACTTCTACCATAAATCGTTGCATCAAAAAGTGGGTCTATACAAAGTTGATGAACATTATGGAATGGATATCGATTTTCTCATCAAAGCAATTCAAGTAGCAAAGGTAAAATATATGGACGAAATTTGGGGTAATTACCGACATATTGAAGGTACAAAAACCTTCATTAATAAGCAGAGTGATCAGTATGACAACCGTCATAAGCGTATTTTATTGGAGCATCGAAGAAAACTTCCTCTTATTCGTGCTTGGCAAATAACTGCTTTTCACATATACACTCGGTCTGGACACTACGCACAGAATCCCCAAGACTTATTACCCGTGTTGAAAAATAAATTTATAACATTACTCAGATTGAGATCGTCAGTTAAATTTTAGCCTTGAAGAAAATCAAATTTGTTACCTTTAAGTAAAGGTTCTGTCCATGCTCAATGATAAATCTATCGCGGTTGTTTGTGCTGCTGATGACGGATATTCAATGCCGCTCGCTGTAACGCTTCGTTCAGTGCTAGAAAACCTTGATAGTAAGCGAAGTATTACTTTCTTCGTTATTGATGGTGACATCAAAAAGCATAATAAGAAAAAAATATTGGAATCATTGGGTTCGCCCCAACGATACACTATTGAGTGGTTGCAACCTCCTAAAGAATTGCTCACCACAATGGTTGTATCGGGACATGTAACAATTACGAGCTATTTTAGACTATTAATTCCAGATCTATTACCAAGTCAGCTTCAAAAAGTCATCTATTTAGACTGTGATTTAATAGTACAGAAAAATTTAGGGCTATTATGGGACCTTGACATAGGTGAGGCGTATTTGTTGGCATGCCCAGAGGTAGGTATCCCGTATGTCTCATCACCCTATGGATTAGCAAACTATGAAAAATTGGGAATACCCTCTAAGTGCAAGTACTTGAACGCAGGAGTTTTGGTAGTTAATCTGGAAAAGTGGCGGTCTGAAAATATCGGTATGAAGGTCATTCAGTACATTGAACAAAACAAAGATTATATTCGTTGGCACGATCAGGATGGAATGAATGCGGTGCTTGCTCTTAAGTGGAGAGAGCTTGATCCTAGATGGAATCAAACACCTGCTATGTATAATTATTTATCTTGGGAAGATAGCCCATTTCAGGAAGACGTTTATAACTCGCTGCTCCATGAGCCTTTCATAATACACTTTGCATCTTCTAATAAGCCGTGGAATTCTCTTACGTATCATCCTGCTAATGATCTATTTTTTGAGTATGTCGATATGACTGCATGGTCTGGGTGGAGATTAACAACTTGGAGACGTGCCTGGAATAAGCTTGCCAAAGAAGCTAAGCGAATCAACTATTTATATCATGCTTCTTAGTTCATTAGTACATCGGTCGCGAAAATAAAGTAACCATTCAAAATCAGCAAAAACCTTATGACATAAGGTTTTAAAATTTTTAATTCCCCAAGCTGTACTGTACTAGCCAATTACTGAGAATTGTATGGAAACTCCAGTTGCCTTCTTAATTTTTAAACGCCCAGACACCACAGAGAGAGTATTTGAAGCAATTCGCCAAGCGAAACCACCGAAACTTTTTGTAATCGCAGACGGATCGCGTAACGACCGTCCTGGTGAAGCAGAAAAGTGTGAAACTACTCGTGCAATTGTTGAGCGAGTTGATTGGGATTGTGAAGTCTTTAAAAACTACTCTGAGACGAATCTAGGTTGTGCAAAACGAGTTTATAGTGGTTTAGATTGGGTTTTTGAGCATGTTGAAGAAGCAATTATTTTAGAAGATGATTGCTTACCCCATCCTACATTCTTTCGGTTTTGTGAAGAACTACTTGAGCGATACAGAGATGACGAACGAATAGCATCAATTTCTGGACAAAATGTCCAGTTTTGTCAAAAAAGAACAGATTATAGTTATTACTTCTCTCGCTACAACCACATTTGGGGTTGGGCAACGTGGAGACGAGCTTGGCAGTACTATGATTTTAACATGAAGCTCTGGACCGAAATGAGAGAAAGAGATTTTTTAAAGGATATCTTAGAAGATTATCAAGCAGTAAAAGTTTGGACTACAGTTTTTCAGAATATATATGACGGGCATCAATATACTTGGGACTTCCAATGGCAATTCGCCTGTTGGATTCATCATCGTTTAGGTATTCTCTCTGATGTTAATTTAATTTCTAATATCGGATTTAGTACGGAATCAACTAATACCTCGGACACAAGAAGTAAACATACTAATCTGCCTACAGAAACCGTTGATTTTCCTCTGAAGCATCCACCATATATGATTCGCAATCTCCAAGCAGATAACTTCACCCAAAAAACTTTATTCGCACATCTCCATCCCAGCTTACCCCAAAGATTTATATTGAAGATGCAAAAAAAACTAGAGTGGCAAATTTTACTTGAGAGGAGATGATCAGAGAAATTCAGTATCAGAAAAAAAATAAATGAAATATTGGTGCTAATTGCAAGCAAATTATTAATAAAATGGGTCAACCACTCAGCTTTAAAAAGCATTTAAGAAAAAAGTTAGAACTAGGAATTACTTTTTTCTTGTTTTTCTATTACTTAGTACCTAATGTTCCTACGCCAATATACCAGGCTTGGGCGCTCTTGGGCTTTATAACTGTTCCTCTCCTAATTCTTGGTCAGTGGAAGCGATTCATCTGGGTGACGACAAGAGACCTACCACTGCTTTTGTTGACAGCTGTTGTTCCTATCTCAATCTTGTGGTCAACCAGTCCAGACTCTACCTTAGGCTATTCCCGAGCTTTCTTGTGTTCAACTGCATTTGGCATCTATCTGGCAACTCGCTACACCTCGAAGGAGCAGATGCGGTTATTGGTTTATTTATTCGGCATATCTATTTTTCTTAACCTCATAGCGGTCTTGATTATACCATCTTACGGGATAGCCGATGGAGCATGGCAAGGGATTACCCGTTACAAAAATCACTTGGCTGCCATAATGGTCATGACTACCACGCTTTTTTTAGATATTAGTCTTTACGGTCGCAGGTATCGTTGGGCAGCATTGATTGGAACTTTCCTTGCATTTCTCATCCTGTTGTTTTCTGGGGGGAAAGGAAGTCTAGGAATATTTGTAGGACTGCTACCCCTTTTGCCTCTCTATAAAATTGTTAACCAAGAGTATAGGTTGAGAACCGTTTTTGCTATCTGTGTTCTTGTCATTGCTGTAGTTATCACCGTACCTACTCTAGCTAACCTAGAGTACATAGTGGTCGATCTTCTGGGAAAGGATTTGGGAGGCCACGGACGTGACGAAGTGTGGGATTATTTAATCCAGCGTGCCTTAGAGAAACCTTGGCTAGGTTACGGGTATGGGGGGTTCTGGAGTGATCCTACCGAGGGTTTGGGTGTTGCGCTCAGATTTCCCTGGATAGGTGGTGCAGGACAAGGAGGCGGTAACGCCCATAGTAGTTACCTTGAAACGTTTTTACAATTAGGGTGGTTAGGGCTGTCATTGCTGATACTTAGTATTTTAACTGTCTTGAGCAGAGTGGTTTTTTTGCTAGGCTTAACCAAACAAATAGAATTTTTTTGGATGCTTCAACTCTTACTAATTGTAGCTATATCGAGTTCTGAAGATGCCATAGGATTTCTAGATTATCGCAATTTGTTTTGGGTTTTATATGTATCCTGTGCTTACTTGACTGCTGTTGAAGTAAATAGAGTTTTTAAGACAAATAAGAAATTAGTAAAAATTTAATCTAAAAAAATTTTTATTCTTGTACAAACCGAATGATTCATTGACTCTACTCTGAAGATAGAGTAAGAAATACCGTGAAAATATTACATCTTAGTACTTATGATACTGCTGGAGGTGCTGCTCGTGCTGCCTACCGATTACATCAAGGTCTTAAAGACATTAATGTTCATTCCCAGATGCTGGTACAAGCTAAATTCAGTGATGATAAAACCGTAGTTGCTCCGCAAAGCAAATTAGAGAAAGGTCTTGCTAAGCTGGGACATGCTTTGGATGCTATCCCTCCACAATTTTATCGTCAGCACACTCAGATGGAATTCTCTACTCAATGGGCTCCAGACCTAATCCTTCCGAGAGTTGCTCAACTTAATCCAGATGTGATTAACTTGCATTGGATTAATGAAAGCCACTTAAGAATTGGAACAATTGCTAAGTTAAATAAAGCGATAGTCTGGACTCTCCACGATATGTGGGCTTTTACAGGAGGATGTCATTATGACCAAGACTGTGGTCAATACGTTAATTCCTGTGGTGCTTGTCCTCAAATTGGCAGTCACAAAAACTTTGATTTATCCCGTTGGACATGGCAAAGAAAGTCTAGAGCTTGGAAGAATACGCACCTAACTATTGTGACTCCTAGCGCGTGGTTAGCGAAATGTGCCAGTTCCAGTTCTCTTTTGAGACAGCGACGAGTTGAAGTCATCCCTTATGGTCTTGATACACAAAGGTACAAGCCAGTCAACCGTCAGACTGTGCGATCGCTACTCAATTTGCCTCAAGATAAAAAACTGGTTCTGTTTGGGGCAATTAAGGCAACTAGCGCTCGTCGAAAGGGATTTCATTTTCTTCAGCCAGCTTTGCAAAGCCTATGCAAGTCTGGATGGGACGACAAAGTAGAGCTAATTGTGATTGGTGCTTCAAAACCTGAGAATCAAACTGACTTGGGCTTTAAAACTCATTACTTGGGTCAATTGAGTGATGATATCTCTCTGGCACAAATCTACGCAGCAGCAGATGTTTTCGTTGCTCCGTCAATTCAAGATAATTTGCCAAACACTGTGCTTGAGGCGATTGCCTGTGGGACTCCCTGTGTTGCTTTCAAGATTGGTGGGATGCCAGATATGATTGAACATCAAAAAAATGGATATCTGGCTCAACCCTTTGAGGTTGAGGATTTAGCTCAAGGAATTGCCTGGGTGTTAGAGAACTCTGAGCGTCATCAAAAACTGTCTAATTATGCCCGTGAGAAAGTTGAACAGGAATTCACTCAAGAATTACAAGCACGGCGCTATGCGTCTCTTTACACCGAGATCTTAGCTGGATGGAATCGATAAAAACGCCAAAGTTGAGATATCTCATCACTGTTACTCTTGTGGAATCCTGAGCTAATTTTGAAGATTTATTCACATAGCTATCATAATTTGGCTTATAAATTTTGAAAAAATTGTTGATGGAGTAAATTAAGATGAAAATCGCATACATAATTTTGGCTCATAAAAATCCTGACCAAATAAAACGCTTAGTTTTGAGGCTTAATACAGAAGGCACATCCTTCTTTATACATATCGATAAAAAAAGCAATAATAAAATTTACGAAAATATAGTTGATGATCTCAGTCCTTTGTCTAACGTTTATTTTTTAAAAAGATTTAAAATTTTCTGGGGAGATTTCAGTATTGTCAAGGCAACTATTGAAGGAATAAAAGAAATATTCAAGACAAATACTTCTTTTGATTGGCTTATACTTCTATCTGGTCAAGATTATCCTCTAAAATCAAATAGTAAAATTCAAGAAACTTTGCTACTAAATGAAGGTAAGTTATTTATATCACATTGTAATTATCCGATAAAACCAGGAGCAAACGAGGCAATCACCGATACAGAACGAATAGATTACTACCATTTTAATATATGTAATATGCGTCTAGTATTTCCTGGAAAATTAGCAGCAAATACTGCTAATAAGTACCGTTTAAAAAAGTATATTTTGTTGCGTTTATTTTCGTTTATGTGGTCATGTTTTGTTTTTTTATTTCCCATTAAACGTAAATTTATAGAAGGTTTTACTCCTTATATTGGTTCACAATTTTGGTGTTTACCCAAAGAAAGCGTAGAATATATTCATAAATTTATACAGCAAAATAGTGCATTTGTTAATTTTTTTAATTACGTAGATATTGCCGATGAAATTTTTTTTCAAACTATTCTCTTAAATTCAAAATTTAAGGAAAGAGTTGTCAATAATAATTTGTTTTACATAGATTGGGAGAATCCCAATCCCAGATATCCAAGAGTTTTTATAAAAAGTGATTTTGAAAAACTTGTTAGTTCCTCAACATCAAAATTGTTTGCCAGAAAATTTGATATGACAAGGGATACTAATATCTTGGATATGATTGATCAAAAGATTTTAAATGACCCTGGATAATTGTTGTAAATTTATGGTTGGGCATTCATATCAATATTGACAATCTTCTGAAAGAGTGAGAATAAAATATTGATTAATTATAAAAGGATAAAGATATGCTTTTATTCACAAAAAACGTCAGCACAATTAAACAGGGTATGACTGAATTTTTCCGAATAATTTGGAAATTAATGCGTAGGAGTTCACGAGAACAATTAATATTACCTATTATCCTTAAAATACTGAGATTGCGAATAGTAACCAATATGGAGTTACTGATTAATGGTGACAAAGATCATACCATTCAATTTGGTAGTAAAGAATATATCAAAACTGGCAACAGTTGTGTTATTGGAGAAACTCCATATCAAATTAAAGATCGATCAGAACAAGAATTTACTCTGCTTAATCCTTGGATATCTGAAATATATAATGCCCAATTAGTAGGTTCTCAAGCTGTGGCCTTTAATGAAGATGGAAATATTATTTCCTCCTCCACTTTACCACCAAAAGAACAATTGAATCATAGATTTGAAGGTGGATTACCTATCAGCACTTTTCTTATAAAGACGATACGAGTATCCCAGACTACTGAAATAGATACGGTCTGTTCATTAGTTAACTACTGGAGTAAGAATTATTATCACTGGATAGTAGACTGCTTAACACGAATAGAGGGACTTGAATATTATCAAAAAAAAACTGGTTACCATCCGCTGTTAATTATTAATTCTAACCCTACCTCATGGCAAATAGAGTCTTTGGAAATTTTAGGGTACGGACCAGATGATTACACACAGTGGGAGACGGCAAAAGCGAAAGTGAAAAAACTTGTCGTTCCGAGCTTTCGACGACAGGGAGAGTGGGTAGCACCTAGTGCCTTGCATTGGCTTAGACAACGCATACTGAACAATCTCCCTCTTGGAGAGGGTGATCAGCTTTCCTTTTCACCGAATGTATATATTTCACGTGCCAAAGCATCAGGTCGTCGAGTCATTAATGAAGATGAAGTAGTGGAATTTTTAAGACCACTAGGATTTGTCAGTTACAGTTTGGAAGATCTGAGTTTCGTGGAGCAAGTAAGACTATTTTCAACTGCCAAAATGATTATTGCTCCCCATGGAGCGGGGTTAACAAATATAATATTTTCACCAAATGAGACAACTGTTATTGAATTTGTTACTCCCTGGGTTAGCTCAGGCTATTTTGTCCCGGCAGAGATACTAGGCTTTAAGCACGGTTGCCTTGAATGTCATCAGCCTGACAGTCAAAAGCTTAGGCAAAGCAGAGGTGACCTGATAGTGGAAATTGCTAATCTGAAGAGCCTTGTCGAGCAATTGACTTAATTTTTTGTTATTTCTCATAGCTTTTCGTAATAGTAATATAGTGCCATGAAAATTATCCAAGTTCACAACGCCTATCAAAATTCTGGTGGTGAAGAAGTTGTGGTCGCTGCTGAATATGAAATGCTCAAGCAGTATGGGCATGAAATTCACCAGTGGATTGTTGAGAACTTAGGTATTGCGGATGTCAATGCTTTAAGAAAAGCAGTGATTGCAAGGCAATCAATTTGGTCGGATGACTCTTATCAGAATATCCGTAAAAAATTACAAGACTTGAAAGCCGATATTGTTCATGTTCACAACACTATTCCTTTAATCTCACCATCAGTGTATGCTGCTTGTCGTGATGTAGGCGTTCCTGTCGTTCATACCTTGCATAACTACAAGCTTATTTGTCCTGGAGCTTATTTTTATCGGAATGGACGTGTTTGCGAAGATTGTATTGGAAAACCAATTCCCTATCCTAGTGTCATTCATGGATGCTACCGTGATAGCCGATCTCAAACCGCTGTTGCAGTTGCAGGTTTGACAACCCATCGACTGCGGGGAACTTACAAAAACGAAGTGGACATCTACATTGCTTTGACTAGATTTGCTCGTCAAAAGTTTATCGAAGGTGGTTTACCTACTGGAAAAATTGCTGTTAAGCCTAACTTTGTTACCTCAGACATTAAAGTAGGTGATCATACAGGAGAATATGCATTATTTGTTGGCAAAATTGTGCAATATAAGGGAATTGAAACACTCCTCAAAGCTTGGCATCTTCTAGATGAAGCTATTCCTTTAAAAATTGTGGGTCAAGGACCGCTAGAAATTATACTTAAGAGTAATTTACCCAATAATGTTGAATATTTGGGACCATTACCAAGAGAAAAGGTTGTTCACCTCATGCAAAATGCTACACTCTTGATATTTCCTTCTGAGTGGTACGAAGGATTTCCTATGACTGTTACTGAAGCGTTTGCCACAGGTTTACCTGTCATAGCTAGTCGTATAGGCGGGATTACAGAGATTGTAAAAGAAGGATACTCTGGTTGGAACTTTACTCCAGAGGAGGCTCAAGATTTAGCTCATACAGTACAAAAAGCTTGGTTAGAGAATACAGAATTACAACGTCGGGGTGTTATGGCTCGTAAGCAATACGAAGACCACTACTCCCTAGATAAAAACTATCAAATGATGATGAGTATTTACGAAACTGCTATTTGTTGGTCTAAAGAAGGACGTAAGTCATTAACAGTTTACTAATCAAATCAATCCAAATTTAGAAAAATACTAACTTTCCTTATATGAAAATATCAATAGTTACCCCTGTTTATAACGCTGAAAAAACAATTGAAAAAACAATTCTAAGTGTTATTAACCAACAACGAAATAGCCTTGTAGAATACATTGTAATAGATGGTGGGTCAAAAGATAAAACTCTAGAAATTATTAATCTATATGCTGGAAAAATAGACATCTTAATTTCTGAAAAAGATCAAGGTGTCTATGATGCAATGAATAAAGGTATATCTCTAGCTACAGGTGACATCATTGGCATTATAAACTCTGATGACTGGTATAACGATGGTACAATCATCGCAGTAGAACAAGCCTTTATAAAATATCCAGAAATTTCCATCGTTCATTCACCTGTCAAAAATTATGTTGATGGCAAACACCTAAGTACATTTATGCCGGGGAACTTGGTAAATTTGCGATTTAGGTTTACTGTTGCTCATCCTAGCTGTTTTATAAGAAAGGAAGTCTATGAGCGATTAGGGTTATTTGATTTAAGTTACTCTATGGCTGCTGATTATGACTTTGTATTGCAAGCCTATACAGCCGGATATAAGTTTCACTATGTTGATACTCCGCTTGCTTCTTTCTCGCTAAATGGTATGACTGGTAAGCCAACGAACAGGCTGAAATTGATTAAAGAGAGTTGGCAAGTTAGTTCTAAATTTGTTAGCCAGTACCCAGAAAATTTAAAAAATAAGCATCGCACATTCTATATCAAATGGTTCCTGACAGAGCTAGCTACTCTTCCAATTAAATATTTTGATCCGTTTATCGTTATCAGAGTTAAAGGCTACCTAAGGCAAAAGATTGGTAAATTGTCGTCTGATCAGTATGGAGCATGGTAGTCACTTAACATTATGACTTATTGACTTCAATGATAATTGTTTAATACACCTCTAACCCAATACGGTTCGGATAAGACTAGATCAGAACTAGCCCACCCCAGTCGCCGCACTTTTCGGGCTAACCCTGCAAAGGGTGCTGGCTCCCCTTAAAAAGGGGGGTTGGGGGGATGTTTTAGGGATGGACATGGCGTTACCGTACCGTATTGACCGACGCTCTAGGTTGTACACGAATTTCGACAACCAGTTATCCAAAAATTGTCAGGAGACAACTATTTAAATGAAAAAAATTGATGAGATATTCTTACTTAAAACTAGGTTTCATAAAGTACGAGTTCAGGAACTAATAGATTATATTGTCAAGGCTGCAAAAATTGAAAAAAAAACAGTTATAGGTAACGTAAATGTTCGGGCAATGAACTTTGCTTACGAATTACCCTGGTATAGAGATTTCCTCAATAAATCAGACCTAGTATTCTGTGATGGATTTGGTGTCATAGTGGGAGCAAAAGTCCTTGGCTGCTGTGTTGACTCAACTCATCGCATGACCTGTCCGGACTACATAGAGGATCTAGCATTAGCTTGTGAGCAGGAAAATGTTTCCTTATTCCTGCTTGCGGGTAAGCCGGGTACAGTAGAAAAAGCGATTAATAAGCTGACAGCAGTTGCACCAAACTTAAAATTGAAAGGACATCACGGCTATTTTAAGAAGTCTGGTAATGAAAATGAATTTGTTATCAAAGAAATCAATGAATTTAAGCCAGATGTGTTGTATGTAGGCTTTGGGATGCCATTGCAGGAACGCTGGATTTTGAATAATTTAGAGCAAGTAGAAGCAAAAGTTTTTCTGCCTCTGGGTGCATGCCTTGATTTTTATACTGATACCATATATAGGGGTCCGAGCTGGATGACTGATCGTGGGCTTGAGTGGTTAACACGATTGGTTACACAACCGCACCGCTTATGGGAACGTTATGTGATTGGAAATCCGCTATTTTTTTATCGGGTCTTGCAAGAACGGATCGCAAAACGCTTGAGAAAAGGCAGCAAACCATCAAAGCTATACTGATTCGCAGACTTTTGTAGTAATACCGTTTACTTTGAAATACTATTCTAATTCTGCTAATCAATAACCAGAAATTTAGGTAGTCCTGATTTTAGGAAACTTTATCTACAATGGAATGCTATGGCAAGAGCGTTTGACAAAGCTGCAAAACTTTAAATTTATACCTTACATCACATAAATAAATGCGGAATTCGTCCTAAGTTATAGTAACTACCAATTACGAATTATAAATGATGATGTTGTGCCTAAACTCCTAAGATGCACATTTTATAACCCTGATACACTAAGGGTTTCGGAATTTCCAGCTAATGTGCTTCTTTCATTTGTTGCTAGCGATGTCTGACGACAAGCCGCTAGTTAGAGGCTCATATCTTGCACCATTCTCAAGAAGACTAAAAAACCCGGGTTTCTCAACCAAAAATTAAGGGTTTCACCATTAGTCATTCTCAAGAAAGCCGTTTTTTAACCCAGGTGCAAGATGTGAGCAAAATAACCAATCCTCTTTCAGGAAACTTTAGCGTTATGAAGATAGCTTATGTAACAACCTACGATGCTCAGGATATTCGGCAGTGGTCAGGGACAGGTTATTGCATAGCGCAATCTCTGAAAAATCAATCCCTATCAGTTGAGTATATTGGCCCTTTAAGGGAAAGGGATTCACTACCGTCTAAGGTGAAGCGACGTTTATATGGCAAGTTTTTTCACAAAACTTATCTCAAAGATAGAGAACCTTTCGTTCTCAAAGACTATGCACGTCAAGTTAACGAACGATTATCTAGTTTGGATGCAAATATAGTATTTAGTCCAGGAACAATTCCTATTGCTTATCTTGAATATAATCAGCCTATAGTTTTTTGGACAGATAGTACTTTTGCAGGAATGATAGATTTCTACCCAGAGTTTAGCAATTTATGCAAAGAGAGTATTAAAAATGGTAACGCTATGGAACAATCCGCTTTAGAAAGATGTAAATTAGCTATTTATTCATCTGAATGGGCGGCAAAAATAGCTATCGAAAATTATGAAGTTAATCCGGAAAAAGTAAAAGTTGTTCCCTTCGGTTCAAATATTGAATGCATTCAGAACATTGAAGATATAAAGATAATTTTGGAGTCAAGACCCAGAGATAAATGCAAATTACTATTTTTAGGTGTTGATTGGTTCAGAAAGGGCGGAGACATAGCTCTTGAGGTGACTAAACAGTTGAATCAGGCAGGTTTCAGTGCCGAGCTAACAGTCGTTGGATGTCTTCCAGTTGTAGATGGTTCTCTTCCTAACTGTGTCAAAGTTTTAGGTTTCATAAATAAGTCTACAAAAGATGGAAGAGAACAACTTGATAGATTAATAAGTGAATCTCACTTTTTAATTTTACCTTCAACAGCAGACTGTACTCCCATCGTTTTTTGTGAGGCTAACTCATTTGGTGTTCCTTGTATATCTACGAATGTAGGTGGAATACCAACAGTTATTAAGGATGGTTTGAACGGTAAGTTATTTTCACTAGATGCTGAGATTTACGATTACTGTAAATATATCTCTGATATTTTCTCTAATTATTCTCAGTATCAATGCTTAGCTCTTTCTTCGTTTAATGAGTATCAAACCCGTCTCAATTGGTCAGTAGCTGGAAAAACTGTCAAAAGACTACTAAGCGAGTTAATTTAATTCTTACACTCTGGTGTTAGTGTATGAGCTTTTTTGTTTACCATACGAAAACCTGCTTTGTGGAAACCTTGCTTTGCTGATGGGAAAAACTTTGTGACAATAACCAGAATGGAGGTTAAACGTAACTTTACTCTTAAGGAACACATTTTGGAACCCTTATCCCGCTGGACTTTCAGGAAATCTAGAAAATGTGTTCCTTTCATATGTTGCTAGTGGCGATCGCCGCTAGTGAGAGGCTCAGATCTTGCACCACTCTTTTGTTGCGAAAATAAAAGCCGAAAAAGCTTATGAATTCGTAGGGGAGCCACTCTCGTGCGCGGTGAGATCCAGTGCCTACGGAGGGAAACCCTCCGTAGGCAACTGGCGTAAGCGTTGCGTTAGCGACAAAGGAGCGTCACCCGGAGGGGTTAAGCGCGTTGAGAGGAGTGGTGAGACAGCCCTGTTCGCGTAAACGTTGCGGTAGCGATGAGCAAATCATCTTTGCTTTGATCTAAATATTGGCTTTGTAATTGATCTGTAAAAGCTATAAATTTATCAAAGTACTCAATTATTGTATAAAAAATATCAGAGAGAATGGTGTATTTTTGTATAGCAAAGAGTACGTAAAAAAAATATGAATTATTAACCAGATATAAAGCTGATATTACAGCTTAAATACAGGAGGAATAATCATGCGTTCCAAATCTCTATCAGTCGTAAGTTTAAAACCAGACTTAAGGTCAGCTAAAGGCACAAGGATACAGAAAGGATTAGCTACTAAATTTCTGCGGGTACTCACACTTATCGTGCTAGATGTCATTGCTCTGACCTTAGCTTGGAAGTTGTCAGTATTTTATGGAACTCCATTAGAGTCACCTTGGACACAAAAATCATCTTTCCTACTACTAACTCTGATAGTTGAAATCGGCATGCTTGCTGAAAAAGGACTATATCACGCGGGCATCCATCGTCGTAACTATCCTAGTCTACTCAAAGCCGTTTCCCTGTCAGAACTTTTCCTCCTACTGATTGCTTTTCTCTATGAACCAAATTACTATGTTTCGCGCTCAACTTTTCTCATCTTTTGGTTTTTGTCTGTAGCCTTCATCTTTATTGATCGTTTTATCTTTGATGTTGCCACTAAACTGTTGCGTAGGAGAGGAGCAATTCGTTATGCCGTTTTTCTGATTACTGATGCGGAAGATCAAGATGGTCATATTAGGTTAATAGAACAAGAGAATTGCTATACTGTCCAGGGAATGGCCGACTCTAGCTGCCTTGATAGATCTAAACGAGATGTAACTTTGCAATATCTTCGCGACCAGGGAATAGTAGAGGCTTTTGTTTCTTGGAATTCAATTAAGAATCGTCTATATGTTTGCTGGAATTTCCACACTGCTGGCATTATCCTAAGAATACTCCCAGCACAAAGTGAAGTTCGTTACCCTAAATCTGTATTGTGGATGATTGGCGAAGTTCCATGTCTGTCAATTCCAGCACCAATTATCACAGGCAGCGATTTTTGGGTAAAACGGGTTTTCGACCTTTGTTGTTCGATTATTTTCTTACTTATACTATCACCTTTTTATTTGGCGATCGCCCTGCTGATTAAGCTAGATTCTCCTGGTTCAGTTTTCTTTAGACAAGAGCGAATTGGTCTGCATTGTAAGAAGTTCAAGGTGTGGAAATTCCGCACAATGGTTGTGAATGCAGAAAAGTTGCAGGCAGGTCTAGAAGCAAAAAATGAGATTAAGGATGGTGTCTTATTTAAACTGAAACACGACCCTCGCATCACAAGAATTGGTAAATTCCTGCGCCGTTACAGTCTGGACGAATTGCCGCAACTGTTTAATGTTTTACTTGGAGAGATGAGTCTGGTTGGTCCTCGCCCTCTCCCTGTAAGAGATGTAGAGAGGTTTCAAACACCACACTTTATTCGACAAGAAGTTTTGCCCGGTATTACTGGATTGTGGCAGGTTTCTGGTCGCTCGAATATCGATAATTTTGAAGATGCGGTGAAATTAGATATTACCTACATCGAGAATTGGTCACTTTGGCTAGATCTGACAATCTTGCTAAAAACTGTCGGAGTTGTCCTGCAAAAAACAGGCGCTTACTAACTAGTGAAATAAAATGGAAAATTTTTCGAGAGAATTTAAGAATAAAGTTAATCCATTATTATCAGTACTATCTGGTAATTTGCAAATTTCAGAGTCACCACTGACTCCTGTGGGTACTATTAGTCAACCAATTCAGTTTTCTCTGGTAATTCCTACTTATAAAGAGCGTGACAATATCAAGAATGTTGTCAAGATATTAAGCCAGGTGCTGGATGAGTTTATACCTGGAGATTATGAGTTGATTGTAGTAGACGATGATAGCCCAGACGGCACTTGGGAAAGGTATTTTGTATTTGGTCATTTTTTGCCTATTTCAGCCGATGCTTAAATCCTGAAAAGACCAAACTGCGTTAAATACTTGAGAAAATTCGCAAGTATTTTCCAGATTCCAAAAAACCTACCCTTGAAAGAGGGGCGATGGGGGGTAGACGCGCAGGGGTGAGGCTGCGAGCAGTTCTGATGAGGAAAACTCTCCAAAAGAAACTGCAGTGCAGCAGGAGGGTTAGCCCGAAGAGTGCGGTGACTGCGATCTTCTGACTCGGGGAGAGGAGTCGCGCTCGTTCCTAGCTACCGCAACGAGGGGCGCGAACGAGGAACGAGCGTCACCTGAAGGGCTTGTCGTTAGACATCGCTCACCCATCACCAATGGAAATCTATTTCCAAGTCAATATTGACTACTCATTTCACCTCTAAACTGCTATGGGAATGCAGGGGCTAGCGCGCGTCGCGGGGTTCCTCCACCGCCGACGCGGTCCGGACCGTTGTTCACCACCACCTGGAGGTATTTCGGTATAGTGGTGTTGTACAGGAGCGTCTGAACCTCGTCATTCGCTGCGGGCTCCGCATAAAGATTGAGCTGACCTCGATCCACCACGTAGGCACCGTAGTCTTGGAGAGCTTTAGCCAGCTCGTACAGGGGTGTACCAGGTGGACCAGCGATCTGCTCAATGTTGACATTAGGCGGAATGGCCAGCAACGATCCCATGTACACATTGCCTGTACCCGTGTAGCTCCGACCGTCGCCGTCATCCGCCGAGCTAGCGGGCCAAACATAGGGTTTCCCGCCTGGGGCATTCTTATTCAGGACGCCGGTGATGATGGCGATGCGCAGCGCGTGCCTGATGCCATTGGTGAGTTCGCCCTTGCGGATCAGCCCCGCAGTGCAGGAGCCGCCGTAGGCGCACGACCCGTGATAGTCATTGAAGACCCCTGGGCCGCGCAGGTCAATCTTGTTCGGGAACGGCGCTTCTATGTTTCCGTCGGAACGCCGCTTAGCCGATATCATTTCGGTAACGTAGCTGTGGGTTTCGTCGATGAGGGAAAGTTGAGCGTCGCTCCCCTGTGATGGCGTTGCCGCATCTGGCACGCGCTGTTGGAAGGTGATGTTTGACCCATCTGTGCGATACACCGTGCGGAGCGGGTCCGAGGCGGTGGCAATGTAGACCGGAATCGTGTACTGCGTCGAGTTGATGATGAAGCCGTACTTTAGTGCGCTCGTCGTCCACTGCGGTGAACTCACCGACTCGAACTTCGCCTCGGACCCGATCGGCATGTTCCATGGGCTGTTGGCATCGAACGGCCAGTAGGCAGGGTCCCGCGTCGTGGGGTCTGGAGTCGAGGCACTCACCTCCAAAGGTTGACCGCCAGTGTAGACTAGGAGGGCTGCGGCAAGGGCCAAGCCTGTGGAATATCGTATGGCTCTAGAAACAATTCGTTTCATGTCAGTTTTCTCATGTAGAAAGTTCTTTGTTGGATCTGGTTATGTAGCAAAATCGTCTGGAGTTCTCGTATGGTAAACAGGGTGTCTAATCAGATACCCAAGCATGATCACATTTACCTGAAGATAGAAGATAACCCTGAACTATTTCCACATGGCATCCTTGCTGGATATTTCTTTCATGGGTTTGTCACTTGATATCCACCAAATGATCGCAAGATAGATTTTTTGGATAACCCTTTGACCATCAGATTTTCAGACGTTTCTTCAAGAACAGTGGAAACTCTTCAGCAACTAAATCAAAACGTGAATTTTGCACCATGAAAAGTTCGATTGGTGTTCAAAAAACAACTAATCTATTGACGATGCGGGAAAACTTTAAATTAGGAAGTTCCCTGCCATTCGATAAATTGTATACCCTGCTAATGTAGATGAACTTCCCTAAAACTTGTGTACTTGAAATGCGTTTCAACACACTCATAAGAGCATACAGATGTTCCTGGAAAAAATCTACCTCCAAAAAATTAACACTCTTATTTCTTTAGGGTAATGGTGATAAATTTTACTTATTAACGGCAGTAATTCTTATGTCTTGAATGTCTTGTTGCAGAATTGTGGGTAAGGGTAAAGAGTAGATTTTCTTACCCTTACCCAATAGACATCTCCAGAAATGATGTAGGGGCGAACGGCAGGAGCTACCCTACCAAGGGTTTTAACGAACGCATAATTAATTTTCACCTGATTTCTAATACATAACTTTTTCAATTGAATTGACCACATTGTAAGGGCGGGGTTACCCCGCCCCTACGGTTGCATTATGGTCTACCCGACTGTAATTCGCTGTAAATTCTCAGATTTAGTAGAAGCCGATCCTTCTCAACTAAAACTTGCTGTCGCTAAGGTTGGTGGCTACTGCCCCAATACTTCTCGGTTAACTTCTTCCCCACCGACTGCAAGGGAGGTAAGGTCTTTTCAACAAGAGCGATCGCGCTGCTTACATCTATTCTCTGCTCTATGAGAAAACTAAGCTATAATTACATACTATTGACTCAATAGGTCGGATTATGTCTCAGAAGCAGCTTCTAGACCCTGAAGAAATTGCTAACCCCGACATTAGCGAACTGGAAATCGAGGATGGCAAACCAGTGGACAACTTCCTCCTTGAGAAGCAACAACGGCTGCTGGTAGAACCACTCTACAGTTCACGAGTACTTCCACCACCTTTCATCGCCGCAGCAAATGTGGGACTGTTCTACTCGCCAAAACAGGAACCAGTCGTCCCAGATGCCTTTGTGAGCCTAAACGTGCAAATGCCTAGAGATTGGAGTCAAAAGCAGAATCGCAGTTACTTCGTGTGGGAATTTGGTAAAACACCAGAAGTCGCCATAGAAATCGTATCCAACCGCAAAGGCAAAGAATTAGGCGCAAAGAAAGATGATTATGCCCGCATAGGTGTTGCATACTACGCAGTGTTTGACCCACTCCAGCAGATCCAAGAACCAGAGCAAATGAACGGCGCACTGCTGCGAGTGTACGCCCTCTTCGCCGGAAAGTATGTAGAACTCAAAGAACCGAGCTGGCTAGAAACAGTAGGGCTAGGTCTGACATTATGGTCGGGCACATTTGAAGACCAGCCTGGACTTTGGCTGCGCTGGTGTGACAACCCGGGTCAGGTGATTCCAACAGGGGGAGAGTCGAGCGACCTGGAACGACAAAAAGCTGAGAGCGAACGACAAAAAGCTGCTCGACTGGCAGAGCGGTTAAGAGAAATGGGCGTTGACCCAGACACAATTTGATTGCTCAGCGCCGATTTTCTCTTGGCTGAGCAGTCCACTACTGATAATGCTTTAACTTCTAAGAAACGCATTTTAAAACTCTTACATAGCAAGGCTTTCAGGAAATTAACAAAAATGAGTTTCTTTCATATGTCGCTGGCGATGTCTGACGACAAGCCGCTAGTGAGGGCTAAGCCATTCATATCATGTCCGCTTAATTACTTATAATAAAAGCACCCCACCCCTACCCCTCCCCGCATGCGGGGAGGGGAGACAAAGCAAAGCTTTGGCAGGCTGGGGTGGGATGTTCGGGGAATTATAAGTGATTTACCGGACATGATATCAAATGGACTTACAAAGGTTGTCCATTAGTTATTTAAATTGATGGTTTAAGTGCTTACGCAAAATTATTTATGTCATTGCGAGCGAAATGAAATGTAGCGAAGCAATCTCCAAACCCTGACGATTGCTTCGTTCCGCTTCGCTCCGCTCGCAATGACAAATATATATTTAATTTTGCACAACTACTTATTTCTGCCGCCGTCTACTAGTTTCTGATTTAAAACGCTTTAGGCAGTCCTGCTTGTTTCAAAACTGCGTTTGCTGTATGGCGTGACTTGATAGAACCATCTACCACAAACCGATGATTAGTGATTGGACTGTACCAAATTTCATGATCTCCTCTACCAAGTCGTTCAAAATAGCAACCAGCTTCCTTGAGAATTTTTTTTAATTCAGGAGTAAACGACGCACTCATCCTACGAAGCTACCTCTATCAACTCTTATCGATGGCTGATTAATTCAAAAGTAATAGAACCTACATAATCAGAAGGCACAATTCTATTTAAAAGGATAATTTCTGGAATCATTACTCGCAGTTTCTGTGTCAGAATCTCAATAGTCTCAGCTTCTGTTACCAGTCCAGGTAGATCTTCACTAGTAGCTACCCAAACTTCTGCATCCTTATCCCAAAATGCTTGAACTTTCAATGTAATCTGTTTCATGAGCAAGCGTTCTGTGGAATTGACGACGATATTTCTAGTTTAAAACATTAGGCACAAAGAAAGATAATTATGCCCGCATGGGTGTTGCATACTACGCAGTGTTTGATCCACTCCAGCAGATCCAAGAACTAGAGCAAATGAACGGCGCACTGCTGCGGCTGTAGTTGAACGATCGCCGTTAAGTTTCGGATCTGACATCTTGCACCTCCCTTGTGTTCGTGCTGGTGGGCAGTGCCCACCCTACAATCGGGATAGGCTTTTTGTAGCTCTGATTTTCGCAACAAGGTGATGGTGTAAGATATGAGCCTCCGAGTAGCGGTAATCGCCAGCAACATTCTGAAGAAGCACATTGGCTGAAAATTCCGAAACCCATGGTCTATCAGGCTTCTAAAATGTGCATTTTAAGAGCGATCGCTCTTTTAAGTAGTTGAACAGAATTCAATACTGCTCCGTTAAGGATAGTTGAGGTGCCAGTGAGGTGCCAGAAACCCGGTTTCTAATTTTTGCTGATCAGAGCAGTATTGGAACAGAATTAATTAGACATCTGGTGAAAAACAATTAATTTTCTTGCCTGCGTCAAAGCCCACGGATTGACTTACCAATTTTTGCGAGACTGATGCTCTCCTAAAGCTTGCGTCAAAATGGATGCAGCTTCAGCCGATCTCCGTAATGCAGTAATTTGAGCTTGTGGTTGGTTTTCTCTTGAGGCGGCAATATTTTCAATGCCTTGGAGGATTTCGCTCAAGGACACTTCGGCGGGTAGGCTGTGAATGTGGAAAGTGAAAATAGTCGTTTAAGGCATTATCTTGCTTGACTACATCGTAAAACTTTTTCTTATTCGTGCATCAGAAGAAATGCTTAAACACTCAATTTGGTTAGTAATACAACAACCATTTATGGCTCAGTGGCGCTGCGGGCGCATAGCGTGCGCAAGCTTGAGGCGATGCCGCCAAGGGCGGCTTGCCCCTTCGGGATCGCCTGATTCATATTTTGGTTCAGCAACGCCGACCTTCGAGCTTTGTTAAAGTCTGCAAGGCGACAAGTGCAACCGTAATCCCTAATAGATCGCAAAACAAGTTGCCCATGAGTGTCCCTATGTGGGTAATTATGGATAGCAATAAACTAACAGTAACTACCCCTTAAGACATGATTAAATTCTTGCTTTCAAAGCTTAGTAGCGTCTAGAGTAACCACCGCCGCCGCCGCCGCCACTATTGTTTCCCCATCTACCACCGGAAGAACCTCTATCTGGCTTGGGCTTAGCTTTGTTAACTTTGAGGTTACGACCCATCCACTCTGCACCATCAAGAGCCTCAATAGCTGCGGTTTCTTCTGCCTCTGTTCCCATTTCTACAAACGCGAAACCTTTCATGCGACCTGTTTCCCGGTCTGTGGGCACTTGAACGCTTTTAACTACTCCATATTCCGCAAAAACTTGTTTAAGGTCATCTTGCCCAACCTCATAAGAGAGATTACCAACATAAATTGACATAGAAAGTCTCCTGAGTCAGAGTGTGTAGAGATTTAGATCCGGAGAGGTCTGTAATATAACCTATAGATAAAAACAAACTACACAACCGAATTTAATCTTCTCTGCAGGAGATTCTAACATAATATAGTGATCGTATGTATTTGAATGAAGCAAATCGGTAGAGTAAATGTATCTAATTCTCAATGATACTAGTACCACTAGGCGTTCGTCAAAAGTCAAAATAATTGTATTTCAGGCTTTTGTGCCGTTTTGAATGCTTGCTTTATTTAGGTTTCCACTGTACTAGCCTCTCTTAGAGAAAGCAAATCTTTAAACTAAGCCTTATTCCTTAATATAACACTTACAGGTAAATTTGCAATCCCTTAGAAACCCGGTTTGTGCCTTCACCAATAATTTACTCCCGAACCGCCGAACCGCCTCAAAAATACCTAATTTAATGAACCGCCAACACGAGGCAGTGCGTTGCGGGGGTTTCCCCCGTTGAAGCAACTGCAGATGCCAAAGCTGAGTTCCTCCTGATTGGATAAAGTCGAGTTAAGGTGAGGAGTTTTTATCTCCTAAAACTTTTTTCAAAAGATAATTATTATACTGCATTTATCTACTGATAAAAACCAGGTGTGACAACTTTGGCTACGAAAAAAGGAACACAACAAGATTCACCTATGGAGTCTCTCAAGCAGGCTCTAGGGAGTTTGAACTCTTACCGCTTTATCTCCCTTGGCGCTTTTGTCAGCTTGTTGCTGCTTACAGCTACTAATGCCCTCACTCCGCAACTTTTTCGTTGGGCTATTGACCAAGGCATTACCAAAAAAGACTTACAAACTGTTTTTGAAAGCGCTAGCTTGATGGTCTTAGTCTCTATGGGGCGGGGTTTATTCAACTTTGGGCAGACCTTTTGGGCAGAAGCTGCTTCTCAAGGTGCTACCTACGACTTACGTAATAAAATTTTTAGCAAAATTCAGAGCCTGAGTTTCAGCTACCACGACCAAACTCAGACTTCGCAGCTACTTACCCGGATCACCAGCGATATCGAACAAATACGCACCTTTATCGGCACGACCCTCATTCAGGTAGTCGGTGCAGTGGTGACTTTGGTTAGTATCGCCGTGATTCTGCTAGTGATGAACTGGCAACTTGCACTGATTACCTTAACCTCAGTACCTATGGCCGGATTTTTAATAGCACAGTTTTTTACAAAAAATACAAAGCTTTTTGGTCGTGTACAAGAGCAACTAGGTGACCTCAATGCTATTTTGCAAGAAAACTTGCTTGGCATTCGGGTTATGAAAGCTTTCGTCCGCGAATCAACAGAAATGTCTCGCTACACGGTGCTGAATAATGAGTTGGTGGCGAGTAACATGCAAACGATTCGTGCGATTCGTAGTACCTTCCCGTTAATCTTTATGCTGAGTAATTTGATGACGCTTGCTGTGGTTGGGTACGGCGGTGCAGAGGTGATTGGGGGTAAGTTTTCAATTGGTGAGTTGGTGGCGTTCAACTCATACCAGATGTTGATTATCCAGCCAATTTTGCTGATTGGTTTTGCGGCTCCAATGATTGCCCAAGCGGCGGCTTCAGCAGCAAGAGTCTACGAGATCGTTGATGCAGAAATTGAAATTCGCGATCGCCCTAGTGCTGTCCCCTTTGACTCGTGCAACGGCAGGATTACCTTCGAGAACGTCCATTTCCGCTATCCAGGAGCGGCAGGAGAGGCACTTAAAGGCATTTCCTTTGAAACCAAGCCAAAAGAACTTATCGCCATTCTGGGAATGACTGGCTCTGGTAAAAGTACAATTATTAACTTGATACCGCGTTTCTATGATGTCACAGATGGAGCGGTTCGCATTGACGGGCGCGATGTGCGGGATTTCACTCTAGAAAGTTTGCGATCGCGTATCGGTATTGTCTTTCAGCAGACAACGCTCTTCTCTGGAACAATCCGCTATAACATCGCTTATGCTGTGCCTAATGCCCCTTTAGAAAAGGTGATGGAGGTAGCAAAAACGGCTCATATCCATGACTTTATTACCAGCTTACCTGATGGCTATGAGACGATCATCGGGGAACGAGGCGTGGGGTTGTCAGGAGGACAAAAGCAACGGATCTCGATCGCTCGCACCCTACTCACAGATTACCACATCCTGATCCTGGACGACAGCACCTCCGCCGTTGATGCCAAAACCGCTGCCCAGATCCAACAATCCCTTGATCACCTGATGCGCTGTAAAACTTGCACTGCCTTTGTCATCGCTCAACGCCTCAGTACAATACACAATGCTGACCGCATCTTACTCATGGATCAAGGACAGCTAGTCGCACAAGGTACTCATGATGAACTCATGCGAAATAGCCCTCTTTACGGCTCAATTCTAGAATCACAAGTCAAGAAATCTTCGGTGTGAGCAATAGGAGTCAGGAGTCAGGAGTCAGAATATATATGGCTCCTGACTCCCCTAACTATGACTAATCCAAAAGTGGTAGCGTAAAATACGGAGAATAAATGAGAGGTACAGGCTACATTGTTGCGCCAGAGCAAAAACCGAGCAAGCAACTGCCGACACTGCAACGCTTTTTGCAGTATGTGCGACCCTATGGCAAAGAAGTTCCTATTGCATTAGGTTTAGTTATCATTGGTGCAGCGACTCAGGCACTTGGTCCTTTCCTGATCGGTTGGTCAATTGATCATGTGATTGTTCAGAGGAATCTGCCGGGACTAATGATGTTGTTGGGTTTGTTGGGGATTGTCTACATGGTAGGTATCCAGGCAATCCGGGGACAGATTTTTCGTGTGAGCTGGATTATACAGCGTGTACTTGCCCAACTACGTCAAGATATTTTCACGAAAATACAAAGCCTTCCGCTGAGCTTTTTTGATCGTAGCGAAGCCGGTGACTTAATGAGCCGCCTCCTAAATGATGTGAATACAGTAGATCAGGCATTTGGACGGACAATCGCACAAATGCTGGGCAACCTGTTCAGTTTGCTCTTGATTATCGTGGCGATGCTCTCGATCAACCTCCATCTAGGTTTGGTAAGCAATTTGTTTGTGCCACTGATGATTTTGACCACTAACTTATTTGCACGTTGGGCAAGAACTAAATTTCGTGTCACTCGTCAGACGATTGGTGAGCTTTCTGCCAAGGTGGAGGAGGACATTGGAAGTGTTCGTGAAGCACAAGCATTCAATCGCTTACATTTCAACATTAAAGAGTTCAACAACTTAAATGCCGCCAACCGTATTGCCAATGTCCAAGCAGTGGCAGTTACCGCAGCGTTTTTACCTTCTATTGATTTTCTGAATACACTCGCCACGGCAGGAGTATTGGCTTACGGTGGCTATCTAGCCGTCACGGGAGCAGCTACCGTGGGAACGGTGACCGCCTTTTTACTCTATGTCCAGCAGTTTTTCCGACCCATCCAACTTCTTAGCCAGTTTTACACACAAGCACAGTCGGCATTAGCTGGATTAGAGCGCATCTTCCAACTGTTGGATGAGCCTTCGCAACTTAAAGACGCACCGGATGCTGTAGAAATGCCTCCTATGCGGGGCGAGGTGAGTTTTGAGAATGTCAGTTTTGGTTATAATCCTACCCAGATGGTTCTCAAAGGGGTGAATCTTCATGCTAAGCCAGGGCAGATGATTGCTTTGGTGGGTCCAACTGGGTCAGGCAAAAGTACAATTATTAACCTGATTTTGCGCTTCTATGATGTGTCCAGTGGTGCCGTCAAAGTGGATGGTATTGATGTCCGTAGCGTGACTCAGGCGAGTTTACGTCGTCAAATTGGCATCGTCCTCCAAGATAATATCCTATTTAGGGGCACAGTTGCCGAAAATATTGCCTTTGGTTATCCGCAAGCGACGCCAGCCGAAATCGAAGCTGCTGCTCAGGTTGCTAATGTCCATGAGTTTATCACCACGATGCAGCAGGGCTATGCTACTCGCTTGGGTGAACAGGGGACAAATCTTAGCCAAGGTCAGCGACAGTTAATTAGCATTGCCCGTGCAGTTTTAGTGCAGCCTCGGATTCTGATTCTGGATGAAGCAACTAGCAGTATCGACACACGCACTGAAGCACTGGTGCAAGCAGCGATCGCCCGATTGCTAGAAGGTCGCACAAGCTTCGTCATTGCCCACCGCCTAAGTACAGTCACCCAAGCAGATCAGGTATTAGTTATTCAACAGGGTCAAATCGTCGAGCAAGGTACTCACTCTGAATTAGTAGCACAACAGGGAGTTTATGCTAACCTTTACGCTCTTCAGTTGAGTACAGCTACCTTTCATTGACACGGTATCAAACAATTTTCGGAATTTGATTTTTTCCAAACTGACAATATGTAGGGTGCGCTCTTGCGGCAGGCATAACGCACCATCACTGACTTTAGTGCCGTACTTAATCTATCTTTGAGAATATCTAAAAATACATATTAAACTGATATATGTAAAGTTTTGTAAAGGGTAAAGAGATAAGTTTTTTACCCTTTACCCTTGCCGTTACCCAATTCAATAGACATCTCCAGAAATGATGTTGGGGCGCAAGTCCTTGCGCCCCAAAAGCGGATTTCAACGAATGCATAATTAATTTTCGGAGATGTCTAATAGTTATTGTGATTTGCAGGGCAAACGCATCTAAATTAGTCTTGACAAAAACCTTGGTTAATGCATAAACGCAAGAATCAGAATTTATCGGTTGAGTGATTTTCTGAGGGTCAAAGCGATCGCCTAAATCATTATCAATAAACAGCCGTTAATGCGATTAGTGGAGGCTTTATTGAGATTGAGGTGTTCTTATTGACAAGATGCGTTTGCCCTGTTGTGATTTGCGCCCACCTACTTACTCTAATAAGTCGTTACTGTGGGTGATTCATTTAGCAAAGCCAAATATTTTCGGATTAAAGCAATTGTCACTGCCGGCAATTCCAACTGCGGCGTCAATCCCACATCATCTAGCTGCTGAAAAACCCGAATCGCTTGCGGATTCATTTGGGCAAGACGGCGACCAATTTCTGGACCAGTAAATTCGCTCCTTTGCCCCCAGATGATAGCAGTGGGAGTCACTAGTTGTTGAATGTAAAGGGATAAATCAAAACACAAGTCGCCGCGTACAAAAGATAGCGCTGCGTATTCAGCATTTGGTTGCTGCGCCGATTCTAGGTAAGCCTCGACAATTTCCTCGTACACTCTCGATGCTTGTGCAAATTGCCTTTGTTCTAGAAAGCTACGAATACCACCATTGGTGGCAATTCCAGTAGTGTAAAGCAATCGGTCAACAAAAGGAACTTTTACTACTTGAGCAAATAAGCTCTTAGAGTAATCTTCGCCAAAGTCGGAAAGCCCAGCGGGGGTGATGAGAATCAGGGACTGGAACAATTCGGGATTGGCTAGAGCGACTCGAATTGTAAACCCTGCGGTCAAGGAAGAAGCAATTACCTTAACTGGACCGTTGCAAGTCTGTTGCAAAAACTCCCGGATTGTCGTCAAATAATCCGAAATCGTGTAATCCCGTGCCGGATGCTCTGATCGACCCCAACCTATCAAGTCCGGTGCAATAATCCGATACTCTGTGGCAAATGCCGGATATACTTTTGACCACTCATAAGCAGACGACCCACCACCAAAACCATGCAGGAATACCAAAGTTTCTTTCTCTGTACTAGTGGTCGTAGCGTCCTGCCATGGTGATCCGGCAGCAGTATAGTAAACCATTCTACCTAGTGAGGTAATTACTGAGCGTTGCTCAAATCCCAGTGGTTGAAACATGGTACTTGTTAGTTGTTAGTTGTTAATGACTAATTGCTAATGGCTAATTATGAACAGGGTGTGGGGTGTAGGGAACCCCATACTTAAAAGCAGGGGTTTCAAAAAAGGACGCCGTGTTTCTCGTACGTACGTCGAAACGCCACACATCTTTTTTATTTTTCCCATACCTGAAAGCAGGGGCTTGTATCCTTTTTTTGGGGCTAAGTTTTTCCCTACACCCCGCCCCAAAGGGGCTTGGTCAATTGTTACCAGTCTAACCTTAGCCACTAACCACTTCCTGCTCTCTCATATTCCCATTGCCCAGTTTGCCATTTTCCCCATCCTTCCACCAACTCCGGCAGACAGATTAGACATGATCGCTGTTGTCCTATTTGTCAGTTATTTATTCTTTTCGTTTGACCAATGACCAATCACTAATGACTAATTTGATACAGTCGCCCCTTCCGCACTTGCACCACTGGATGATTGCACCGCCGCATCAACTGTTCATCATGGGTGGTAACAATGACCGTTACGCCAAAAGAGTTTAACTTCTGAAAAATCTGCATGACTTGCCAGGAGTTATCTGAATCGAGGTTTCCAGTAGGCTCATCAGCCAAAATCAGCGGTGGCGTTCCCACAATTGCTCGGGCAATGCTCACTCGTTGTTGCTCTCCTCCGGAAAGTTGATCGGGAAAATAGTTAGATTTGGTAAGCAAACCTACGAGCTTCAAAGTAGGTTCCAAGCGCCGTTGAATTTCTTTGCGGGTATAGCCTTGAGCTTGCAGCAAGACAATCACATTTTCCGCTACCGTCCGCTGAGGAATCAGCTTATAGTCTTGAAACACTATGCCAATACGTCGTCGCAAAAATGACAAGCGATCGCCCCGCAAAGCCGCGACATTAGACTGATGAATAATCACTTCTCCCTGTGTTGGTAATTCCTCCCCATACAGTAGTTTCAATAGCGTAGATTTACCAGAACCACTAGATCCGGTAATAAACAGAAATTTTCCCTGTGTTACCTCCAAGTTCACATCCGACAGGACCGAGGCTCCGTTGGTATAGGTTTTTGTGACAGAGCGTAACTGCACCATAACTGTAGCATTGTCACTGTGCTGTTTACCGCCGTCCTGAAGATGAACAGATTGGTCAGTTGTATTGTTCGTGGTTAATACTGGCATTGCTGAGTTGTCTGAAGTTGAGGTTTGAGATTCAATACAAAACTAAGTATTCCCACATAGAACCTAGAAATCTCAAATTTCAAATCCAAAATTGCAACCGCAGATGCACGCGGATAATGTTAATATGGATATCCTTGTCCATCTGCGTCGAGGCTGCGGTTCAACATCCAAACTTCCTTCACGGCAATTAGTTATTAACTAGGCGCAGTCCCGATCAGGAATTGAAACAAAACGATAAACCAAGGCTTTGAGGGCAAACTCGGGCAAAGCCAACATCCGCCGCCAGCGCCAAGGTTCTTTATAAAGCCGATACAGCCATTCCAAATTGTTATTTCCCAACCACGCGGGAGCGCGAGTTTTCATCCCCGACCAAATATCAAAACTGCCACCAACACCGAGCCAAATTGCTTGGGGACACAAATGGCGGTTCTGAGCAATCCACAACTCTTGACGTGGTACTCCCAAGCCAACAAAAATCACTTGTGGCTGTAGTTGTGCGAGAGTTTGTCGCAATTGTTGTTCTTCTTCTTGTGAATGGTACCCGGAATGAGTACCGACTATGCCCAAACGAGGATTTTGAGAAAGCCAAAAATCTGCCGTCTTTACAGCTACCCCTGGAGATCCCCCATAGAAAAATACCTCAGTCTCATTTAAGGATCGCCCAAGTTCTCGCAACAGTGTTTCTGCTAGTTCAATCCCTGGAATCCGTTGCACTTTTTGCCACAGCAGCCACCGCAAATACAGAACTACCCCTGCTCCATCGGGAATGACTAGCTCAGCATCTTGAATCACCTTGGCGAGTGTTGTATTGCGCTCTGCTTGCATTGTCATTTCTGCATTGAGCGTTACCACATGAGTTCCTAAGTTTTGTTGCACACGTTCTAACAACCAGCCCGAATAGTTAGTCATTACATGAACTGGTAGCCCCAAAACCGAAAATACTTTAGGCGGTATAGACATAGCCTATTATTGATGAGCTTCACACCAAACTATTGGACATTTTCCCACGCTAAGCCAAAGATTATAGTGCGGAATTTCCAAGGTTGCCCCTTGAGATTTCCGCTCTTTGGATTACCGCTCAACACATTTTAGACTCTGAACACAAAAAAATGTTCCTATAATTGCTGCGACTTAAATCATCATAGAGGGGTGTGAGGGTATAAGGAGGGTGTAGGAAAAGTAATAAATCACTGCCAAGTCGTTCCGAGGATGGTATGACCCTTCTCGCGGGATCAGGTAAACTCAATTTTACAGTTAATATCATGTCTGTCAAATTGCCCATAGTAAAAGCACACCACCCCGGTTTTGCGCTTTGCAAAACTTCCCCTTCCCGCGTGCAGGGAGGGGGAGGGGTAAGGGGTGGAGTTACGGGAAATTACGGTGAATTGAGCGGACACCATATAAGAGTGTAACTAGCGGAAATTGACTATGACTAAAATTCGTGTTGCGCTGATTGAAGATCATGACTTAACGCGTGTTGGTATTCGGACAGCACTCATGCAAAAGGATGAAATTGAAGTTGTGGGGGAAGCTGGCAATGCTGCTGAGGGAATGAAGATGTTAAGATTGCTACAACCAGATATAGCGATTATAGATATTGGTTTACCAGATAAGGATGGCATTGAACTCACACGGGAGGTAAAATCCGCTGATACTGAAGAAGAGTTAGGAACCAAGGTGTTGATTTTGACGCTGCGGGATAACAAAGAAGCGGTGCTGGCTGCTTTTGCAGCAGGCGCAGACTCCTACTGTATGAAAGACATCAAATTCGATAATTTGCTGGAAGCCGTGCGAGTAACTTACAATGGCAACGCTTGGATCGATCCGGCGATCGCTCGGATTGTGTTACAACAAGCACAGCAAAAAAATCCACATAAGCCGGAGGTAACGTCATTCGATAGCAAAATTGTCGTCAATAACCCAGAAGAGTCTGTTGATCATCTGGAGGCGCTTGACCCTTATACTCTTACAGAAAGGGAATTAGAAGTACTACATCTGATCGTAGAAGGTTGTAGCAATGCAGTGATCGCGGAAAGACTATACATTACAGTCGGGACTGTTAAAACTCACGTCCGCAATATTTTGAACAAGCTATGCGCTGATGACCGCACCCAAGCAGCAGTCCGCGCCCTGCGTTCCGGGTTGGTGGGATAAGTTGATTTTGGGGTGTAATTGTTTTGAAGGGACTATAAAAAATTTACAACTTTGATAAATTATGTGTTCAAAGTGGATCAATTCTCTTTACTGTTGTTTGTTGATTATTTGGTCGAATCAACATAGCAGCATCTTGCCATTCATTAAAATATCTGGAAAGTGACGTCAAATATGACTGAGACAGAGGCAGAAAAACTCAAGCTCATGGTGGTAGATGACGAGGCAGATAATTTAGATTTACTCCACCGCACTTTTAGGCGAGATTTTCAAGTATACAAAGCAAGTGATGCCCTGAGTGCCTTGAAAATTTTGGACACTGAAGGCGAGATGGCTGTGATTATCTCTGACCAAAGAATGCCAGAGATGAATGGCACTGAATTTCTTGGTCTCACTGTAGAGCGTTTTCCCGATACGATTCGCATTTTGCTGACTGGCTTCACCGATGTGGAAGATTTGGTACAAGCGATTAACTCTGGTCAAGTGTTTAAGTACATCACTAAACCTTGGAAACCAGACAACCTCAAGACAATAGTCGAGCAAGCCACTGATACGTATCGCGTACTTAAGAAACGCACCCAGGAGTTAAGTCGCGCCCTGCGGCGCGAATCTTTATTTAATGAGGTGACAACAGCAATTCGGGAGTCTTTAGACTACCAAAACATACTACAAAGGATTGTGGCAACAATTGGAAAGACCTTTGAAGCTAGTTGTTGCATACTTAGACCAGTGGAGGGCGATCTCCTGACACTAGAGCAGTTCTCTTACCAAGATCCCAAGTACCCTTGCTTGTTCGACCCTAGCCCTTTAATCGAACTCGTTCTCGCAACGCGCCAATATCAACTTGAAGAATATACTCAAGACGGCGAGTCTTGTCACCAACTGGTTGTGCCACTTATCTACCAGCAAAACTTGCTTGCCGTTCTGGCTCTCTACCAACACAAAAGAGATCGTTTTTGGCAAGATGAAGATATCCATCTGATTGCAGGTGTTGCGGAACAAGCGGCATTAGCCCTCTCCCAGGCCAAAGTCTACCAGCGTCTTCAAGAAAAGCAAGAGCAGATTCGCGGCGAGTTGGAAGTAGCCCGCCAAATTCAAAACAACTTACTGCGTCAAAGCTTACCAGATATCAAGGGTGCGAAGGTTCAAGCCTGCTGCTACCCTCAGGGCGAAGTGGGAGGGGATTTTTTTGAAGTGTTTGTTCATCCTAAGGGTGACTTGTGGTTAGCAGTAGGTGACGTTTCTGGCAAGGGCGTTCCTGCTGCTTTGTTTATGGCTAGTGCCATTTCGCTGTTACGCCGTGAATTGTCTCAAGAAACTCCAGCCATGCCGAATGTGGTCATGCAAAATCTTAACTACGCTTTATGCGATGACTTGATCAGCAATAATCGCTTTATCACCCTGTTTTTAGCCTGTTATACCCCTACTACCAGGGAATTGGTCTACGCTAATGCAGGTCACATCTATCCCCTTGTTTTGTCAAGCCAAACAACTGTGACAGAAGAGCCACAATGCCTTAAAGTACGCGGCATTCCTTTGGGGATATTGCCTGTGTGGGAGGCGCAGCTAGGTCAGTTGGTTTTGAATTCTAGAGATACCTTGCTACTAGCCAGTGATGGCATTACTGAAGCAATGGTTTCTCAACCAAAGGAAAATGCGGCAAATTCTGTGGGTAGCGCTGCGACCAATAGCCTGTCTATGCTGCACTCAGAAGGTCTTTGGCAACTATTACAAAGTGAGCCACAACCACTTTCTCTTACACACTTACTAGGTCGTATCCAGGCAAAAAACCAAGTTCAAGAAGATGACCAAACTATACTCTCTCTCGAGGTTTTGTAATTCATGAAAACTGAGCTTCATGTACCAAGTGAGTTGAAGTTTTTGAGCATCGTAGAAAACTGGTTAATGGGATGCTTGGAAATCCAGTTAAAAGAATCCGTTGATAGGCCACACCAATCAAATCGTTTGCGATTGGCTTTAGTAGAAGCTTACTCAAACGTAGTACGTCATGCCCACAAGGATCAGCCTTATTTGCCAGTTTTGATTCGTTTGGAGTTCAAAGAACGCAATATCACTATAGAACTTTGGGACTGCGGAGAAGGCTATGATATTTCCAAATACTTGGCTCCCAGTCCTGTGGAAAAACAAGAAGGTGGCTATGGTTGGCTGATTATTAATCGTCTAATGGATAAGGTAGAGTACCATTTGCAGGTCAACGGTTATAACTGTCTCAAGTTAGAAGCTACTCTTTCAAAGGATTGTTAGTTGTTATTGGTTAGTGGTTAGTAGTAAATAACAACCAACAACCAACAACTAACAATTAACCACGCCGCAGTGAAAGTAACTCTTGGGGAGAAGCTATGAGTTTAATTTTTGTGTAAATAATTTGCCCTTGTTGGTTGAGGATAAATAGCCAATTGACATTTACACCACACCAAGAAGTTTGAGAAGAGCCTGTCACCTGCACTTGAATTTGCTCATCCTCCAAAGTCTCGACAATACCCTCTCGGGGATAAGCTTTAATGTCTTGGGCTTCTTGTTGTAAATAACGAGCGATCGCATCTGATCCGACAATACCAGATTCAAATGGGGGATGCATCACACCCTCTGAGGCAAACAAAGCAGCAGTTGCCTCAAATTCCCCTGCGTTCAAAGTTTTAAAATAACGCAGTACTGTTGGTTCTGTCATTCCCGCAATCGTGAATTCTTCTTTTGCAGTGTCAGTAAGTGACGGCTGTGTTGGAAGCATAAGGCGAACTTTAGATTAATTTTATCTCAATTTAAATAGAAACGCAAGTTTTAACCTGCTGCTATAGGTATATCTTTGAAAGGTTGACTAGCTCACTCCTAAACCTCCCGCGATCAGGGAATGATTAAAGATTACTGATTTTCACTCATTTGTTGACTAGATAGTGTAAGATTACGAGGATTTTCATCAGGCAAATAGAAAAAAGATAAATGAATCAATTACCCGCACTCAGTAGCAGTGAGGTAAAACAAAAAGCTTTAGAGTTGGGGTTTCATCAGGTTGGGATTGCTGCCGTGGATGGTCCGGATGCTCCCTCCGCGACTAGATTGCAAGAGTGGTTGACGCTGTCGTATCACGCTGATATGGAGTGGATGGAGAACCCTAAGCGTCAGGATATTCGCTTGCTTATGCCAGAAGCGCGATCGCTAATTTGTGTTGCCCTGAACTATTACAACTCTAAAGAGCGTCCCAAAGGAGAAGAATACGCTCTGATCTCTCGTTATGCTTGGGGACGGGATTATCACAAGGTCATGGACAAAAAACTCAAGGCGCTAACTACCTGGTTGCAAGGACTTGATGACGGCATTCAAGCACGTTATTATGCAGACACTGCTCCAGTGCAGGACAAAGTCTGGGCACAAAGAGCCGGAATTGGTTGGATTGCCAAAAATAGTAATGTGATCACGCGCGAGTACGGTTCCTGGGTATTTTTGGGGGAAGTGTTGACAAATCTAGAGTTGGAGAGCGATCGCCCATCAACAGAACATTGTGGTACGTGTACTCGTTGTATTGAGGCTTGTCCCACGGGTGCGATCGCCAGTCCGTTTGTCGTAGACGCCACTCGCTGCATTGCCTATCATACCATTGAAAATCGCGATGCAGAATTGCCGAAAACTATCACACCCCATATGCAAGGCTGGGTTGCTGGTTGTGATATTTGCCAAGATGTTTGTCCCTGGAATCAGCGTTTTGCCAAAGAAACTGATGTTGCAGAGTTTGAGCCTTACTCTGGGAATATTGCACCATTACTGGTAGAATTAGCGGAAATATCAAATGAGGAGTGGGATAGACGATTTCCGGCATCGGCGTTACGGCGGATTAAACCAGAAATGTTACGAAGAAATGCCCGTGCTAATCTTGACTCATTCCAGGCGAAAGAATGACCCAGAAAGCAATTATCTTTGATTTTGATGGTACAATTGCTGACACAGTAGATGCTCTTGTTAGTATTGCTAATCGTTTAGCCCAGGAGTTTGGTTATATACCAATCGCTCCTGAGGAGCTTGCCATGCTCAAAAATTTAAGTTCTAGGGAAATTATTAAGTACTCAGGCATCTCTATTTTTAAGATACCTTTTCTGGTTAAAAAAGTTAAAGCTGAATTGAAAAACAAAATACCAGAATTAAAACCAATACCAGGAATTAAAGAAGCCTTAATAGTTCTTAAAAGTGAAGGAAACAGGCTAGGAATTATAACCTCTAACTCTCAAGAAAATGTGACAGAATTTCTCCAGATAAATGACTTAAACAACCTATTTGAGTTTATTTACTCGGGAGTAACAATTTTTGGAAAAACAACAATTATTAATAATGTATTAAAGCAGCAGCAAATCAAACCACAAGCAGTCATTTATGTCGGAGATGAAACCAGAGACATAGAAGCGTCAAAGAAAGCCAATATCAAAGTGATTGCAGTCACTTGGGGATTTAATTCACCAGAAATACTAGCTAGGCAAAATCCCGATTTTTTAATTCACCAACCCAGCCAATTGCTGGAAGTCATCAAAAGTTGTCAATAGTCAATCGTCATTGACCATTGACCGTTGACTATTGACTAATTTTTCGGTTTATTTTCCAAAGCTTTTTGTACTAGCTCATCGCTGACGTTAGTTACAGCTTCATTTCCAGAACCACCAACTTCCTTGGCCATATCTGCGTAATCAGCGGGATTACCAGTCGGCTTTGCTTCAACTTTTGTTTCTGCTGGTTTTGATATTTTTTGAGCAGGTACAGTTGCTGCCTCAGCTGCTTTTGCACCTTCACCAGTGCGGTCAATATCACTAACGCTGAATTGCTGAGCAGCTTTGTAATCTTCTTCAAAATCGACGGTTGGCGCTTTTTCCTCACCACTAGCTATGTTGTCAGCAGCTAATTGTGCGTCTTGGGTGGCTTCCTTGGCATTTGGCTTCACTTCTTCTTCTGGCATAAATATCCCCTCCGAAAATTTTTTTATCAATGCCGCAATTCTACCAAAGTACGCCCCTACGACCTTGATATCTGTGGGTAGATTTTTCACCTCTATTGAAAGATATATAAAAAAACTCTCTCTCTTGGTGGTGGATGTCGGTTCAGAAACTCTGGTACGCCTTAGTTTGAACTTTTAAATAGCCTTGGAGATGAATTATGAGTGATAAAACTTTTTCTCAAGCCCTAAGCGCTGAAACTCTAAAAGTGGTGGAAGCGTTTAACGCTTTGGATACTGATGCAAAACTAGCTTGGCTGTACTTTGTTTACAAAAAAATGGGTAAGTCTATCACTCCAGCTGCTCCTGCGGCAGCAGAACCAGAACTAGCGCCGTTGCTACTAGGAGACTATTATGGATTGTCTGATGAGCAGCAACTTGCAATTATGCGGCAAATTGTCAACCGCGAAAATACAGAACATTCCCGTGCCTATGGTGCAATAAAAGAAAACAATCAGCTCTTGGTTTGGTATGCTTGGGCAGTAGCTATGGGCGATCAAGTAGTTGGAATGCCAAATAACTACAAAGCAACTGACGCTACTAACAATTTGCTTTCCCAAATAGAAGGACTGGAATTTGAAGAGCAAATGTCGGTGCTACGGACAATTGTCGGTAACATGGGCCATACTGATGTCAAACCGATAGAGACACAAGCACAAACAGGCAAAACTTCAAGCCTGTAATCAGTAGCTGATTTTTCCCGCAGATGATCATCTGGAAAGGTGGCATAATACTACCTTTCCAGCAAGGGTGGTTAATTTATGTAAAGTAGTAGGAATATTACCCACAAACTACTCAGGCGACAGCAATCTGATGAATATCAGCTGGACTCAGGTGAGAATGTACTACTTCACCATCACGAAACCAAACAATGCGCTGAGTTTGACGAGCAACATCAGGCTCATGGGTCACCATAACAACAGTGATTCCACTGGCATTTAGTTCGCCAAAGATCTCCAATACTTCTTGAGTTGTGCGCGAATCAAGTGCGCCTGTGGGTTCATCGGCTAAGAGTAAAACCGGACGATTGACAATGGCACGAGCGATCGCTACCCGTTGTTGCTGTCCACCAGAAAGTTGATTTGGTTTGTTGTTGAGGCGCTGGGACAGTCCTACTCGTTCAAGGGCTTCAACTGCACGCTCGTGTCTTTCAGCAGATTTTAAACTAGCATACACCATCGGTAGCATCACATTTTCTAGCGCCGTCAGTTGTTGTAGGAGGTGAAATTGTTGGAAACAAACCCCAATTTTTTGTTGCGCGTGTGTGCCAATTGAGCATCATCCATTTGCGCCACATCGATGTTATCTAGGTAATAATGTCCGGAAGTGGGCCGATCCAGACAACCAATAATATTCATGGCTGTGGATTTACCAGAACCAGAAGGTCCCATAAATAAATCTTAGAAATTTGTTCTAGGCGAATAATTGCTCTGCTGGGTACCGGACTGGGAACATGCGAGTCAGTAATCGTAAGAGTGTTTGCCATTAGTTAGTTGTTAGTTGTTAGTTGTTGATTGCTAATGGAAGACTGGTAACGCAGTACAGCACGCTCACTCACAATTAGCAATTAGCAATTAGCAATTAACCATTCCCCACCAATTTAAGCACTTCTTAAAGCTACGATAGGGTCAAGTTGAGCAGCGCGACGTGCGGGAACAACACCAAAGAATAAACCAATACCACCAGAAACGCCGACCGCCGCCGCAATTGCTAGAGGAGAAACTCCTGCGTTTAACGGAGTCAATGCTCCTACCAGCATTACACCACCTACACCAATAGCAGTACCGACTAAGCCACCTGCTGCTGAAACAATCACTGCCTCAATTACAAACTGTAGCAGGATATCTTCCTGGGTAGCGCCAATTGCTTTAGCTAAAGACCATTGACAGCAACATCGGCTGTTAACAGTCAATAGTAAAAATTTATTTGTATAAAATTTTACACGCATCAACAAATTTACTTGTAACTGCCTTGGCTGTTCGGGAGTAGAGGGATGACGGGGATGAGAGAGCAAGGGGAGAATAACTCGTGACCAATGACCAATGACAAATGACAAATAA
>CAZZXJ010000003.1:0-1119 GCA_964657905.1 uncultured Stigonema sp. | reverse complement strand
AAATGACAAATAACTAAATGATTGAAAAATTTTCCTTTCGTCAAGAGCGCAGATCGTTTAAGCTATCTGAAAGATTCTTTGATTTGTGAACCAGAGGCGGTAGTGTGCCAAAACGGAGCGGTTTGATTTCTCTTCTGGTTGTCTGTAGTTTGTGGAGCATGCCAAAAGCTGCTTATGCACAAGCACTGATACCCCATACACTGCAACTTGATGCAGTAAAGTTGGAACAGCAGGGGTTGAGTCTGGCACAGGAAGCGGCTCAACTAGCCCAGTTCCAACAGTTTGACTTAGCTTTGCCACGGGCGCGGCTAGCATCCCAACTAGCTCCCAAGAGTGATAAAGTATGGTTCCTTCTAGGCGGTTTGTATTTGCAATCTAAAAATGTAGATGGTGGGATCGCCGCCTTGAAAAAGGCGCAATCTCTTAATCCCAAAAATGGCGACGTTCAGTTCGCCTTGGGATCGGCTTACTTTCAGCAGCAAAAGTACCAAGATGCTATAGGGTATTTCCAATCAGGTTTGAAGTTAAAACCTAATGACCCAGAAGGGTTGTTTGATTTGGGCAATGCTTACTACGTGCAGGGTAAATTACCAGATGCGATCGCGCAGTATAACAAAGCCGTCTCCACTGAGAAAAAATTCTGGCCGGCAATTAACAACGTTGGGTTGGTCTTATATGAGCAGGGCAATGTCCAAGGAGCGATTAAGCAATGGCAAACTGCTGTCGGTATTGAGAAGCAAGCAGCAGAACCTTTATTGGCAATGGCAGTAGCCCTATATACTAAAGGCGATCACGGGCAAGGTCTGGCAATGGGAGAAGCTGCACTCCGCATTGATGATCGCTACGGTGATTTGGATTTCCTGAAGCAAAATCTCTGGGGTCAACGCCTGCTTGCGGATACTAAGAAATTCCTAGAATTACCTCGCATTCAAGCCGCCCGCCAGCCACGGGAAAACCCTTCATCTCCGAAGCAGCAGCTTCCACAATGAAGTGAGGCATGGGGCATGGGGCATGGAATTTTCCTTTGCTTCTTGCGCTCTCCCACGCATCCCTTGGAGCAATGCCCCATCATCTGCAAAGGAAAATCAGCAATTGACAAACAGGCGAGTGTTCTGTTCC
>CAZZXJ010000002.1:22897-39615 GCA_964657905.1 uncultured Stigonema sp. | reverse complement strand
GGTGGAATTTCAAGTGAAGATACACTCTATGCTTTCGAGCAAGGAATTAATTTCTTTTTTTATTCCAGCGATCTCCACCATTTCGTATATCGTCATATGGCAGATGGGCTAGGCCAACTTTGTGGACGTGGTTCCTCAACTCGAGAAAAAGTAGTTCTTGCAACTGTCACCTACATTAAGAATCCAGAAGTTATATTCGGTATTCTCTTAGATCAATTTGGAGAATTGGGAATTGATTATATTGATGTGTTGTTCTGGGGTTGGATTGGTGATAGCGACGGTCCAGCCTTGAAAAATTGCTTGGATCTATCTCCAAGGCTGCGCGGTCCAAATACACAGTACCAAAAATTTGTGGAGGAAGTATTCGGTACATCTGAGCGTCTAAAAAAGATGGGTGCTGTTCGTTATGTTGGCGCATCATTTCATAATCTCAACCATGCCCATGAGTGGCTTCACAGTCCTCTTTTAGATGTGGTCATGGTTAGACATAACCCTGCTCATCGTTTAGCGCAGAAAAAAACTTTTGAATATTTAGATCCACAAGATCTACAGCGTCCAGGAATTCTCACCTTCAAATCAACGAACTCTGAGCTAGGTGCTCTCTGGAATCCTCCTCCCACTTTGCCTCAGTCATGTTGGCAACCTTCAATACCAGATTTTTACCGCTATTCTTTATCGCAGAATTGTGTAGATGTATGCTTGACTGGATTAGAGCGACGAGAACAAATTGATGCGGCGATCGCCGCAGTGCAGAAAGGAAAACTTTCTCCTGCCGAAATTGACTATCTAAATATATACGGCGATCTGTTACGTCAAAAATTAAATATTGATGAGATATCTCCTGAGCGATTACTTGAAAAACCTCAAACATTATGAATGACACTCTGGAAAATTATCTTCAGGTTGTTGCGCCTCACCTTTCGCATAAGCTAGTTTCTGACCAAGCTTTATCTTATATTCAAACAATAACAAAGATTCTCCCACCTTTACCAGAAGTTTTATTGGAGTGCCGCTTGGGTGATAATAATCCCAATGTGGACTTTTCCGTTCTGGCTAAGGCATCAGATGGCAGTCGCGATATTTTAGCAGGGTTAAGTTCTACTAATGCACTGCCAAATGCAATTTTTACAAACCCTGTGTGGAGTCGTATCCGGGATTTTTGTCTCCATTGGCATGAGCCAAACTCTCTCTTAGCTAAGAATATAGACCACATTTGGTTAGAATTTGATGTTGAGGAGCAACCGCAAAATATACCGATACCTAGCTTTTTCTTCCATTTCAAATATCATCCTAAATTTATCATAAGCAAATCTCACCCATTTCAGGAACAAAAACAGACGATAGCAACTGCTTTAAGTCTTCTGTTAGAACATTCTCTTACACCTGAAATCAAGCAAAATTTAGCGATTTGCTGCGATTCTTTACCTGCTGAATCTCAGTTGCTTTACATTGGTGCTATGCTCTCTCGACCATTAAATGCTGTGAGAGTTAATATTATCGGTATTCCTGAAGAGGAACTGGAAAATTATCTTACAAAAATTGGTTGGACTTACCCCATTAAAAAACTTAAAGAACTTATCAAAGTCATTAGTAATTTTGTAGATATTATTGTTCTAAATTTTGATGTAGGAAATACTATTTTACCTAAGGTAGGGATAGAATGTGAGTTACTGAAAAAAAGTCCACATCTTGAACCTAGATGGCAATTATTTTTAGATTATTTGGTGAAAATTGGTTTATGTACACCTGAAAAAAGAGATGCTTTTCTGAGTTGGCATGGACACTCCTATGAAGAGTCTAATCCAGAACTATGGTCAAGCAATGTAAGCAGAGTATCAAGTATTCTTTTTAGAAGGTTGAATCATCTCAAAATAGTTTATTACCCCAATAGTTACCCAGAGGCAAAAGGATATTTATCATTCAGTCATAAATGGATTCATTCATGTCAAAAGTAAGATTGACTGCTGGTAATGTATTCTATATCAATACGATTCGGATAATATGGTTTGTTCACGTCTCAACAAAATAGAGACATTGCAGTGCAACGTCTCTACACGCACAGATTTTTTGCTAATTACCCTTAACCGAACCGGATTATATTCCAATCCGGTTCAATTAAGATAAATTACCTACCCTCAACCCATGTAGAGAGGCGAAATACTAAGTCTCTACAATACCCAAAATTCCCACCATTCAGCCCTAACTGAACCGGATTGTATTATATTCTATAGGACTCCTATTTGAGTTAAAAAAAAATAGGAGTCTTATAGTATTTATACACAAATTTCTAAATTAAAGTTATAAACATAGATTTTTTAGATTTGATAACTAAAAAAACATCATTATTTCAGAAAGATAGTAGATTAATAATTCCAGTCATTACTACTAATATAAAAGTGTCAGTAATTGGTTTACAAAAAAAGGAAATCAAATATGACAACAAATTCGCCAGCTTTTAAACCCCAAGAGTTTGAAAAGCGAATTATTGAGAAAGCTCAAACAGATGCTACTTATAAACAGCGCTTGTTGAGTAATGCTAAAGCAGTTTTTGAAGAAGAATTAGGTCAAAAATTGCCAGCAGATTTGGAAATTCATGCCCTACAACAGAGTATGAAAAAACTCTATCTGTTGCTACCACTACAGCTTGATGAACTAGCTCGCAGTCAAGTCCTCTCTGAGGAAGAACTAGAGGCAGTTGCAGGGGGGGGTGTCTCTAGCGCTATCCTGAAATTCGGTCTAGTTTTCGGTTTGGGCGTATCAGGTACTAGTACCTGATGATGATTCAGACAAATCCACAGTGAGTGGTGGCATAAGTAAGACATGTTCATCATCCGCTAACACTAATTCAGGTTTCATTTTTTGCGGTTATATCTAAATAGGAGACAAAAATCATGACCACGAATTCACAATCATTTAACCCCCAAGAGATTGAAAAGCGCATTATTGACAAAGCTCAAGCAGATGCTACTTATAAACAGCGCTTGTTGAATAATGCTAAAGCAGTTTTTGAAGAAGAATTAGGTCAAAAATTGCCAGGAGATTTGGAAATTCATGCTCTACAACAGAGTATGAAAAAACTTTATCTGTTGCTGCCAGTACAACTTGATGAACTAGCTCGCACTCAAGGCCTCTCTGAGCAACAATTAGAGGCAGTTGCAGGAGGAGGGGCTCTTTCATACGCTGCTGCTGCTCTCAGTGGTTATTTAACCGCTAGTATACTTGGTGGAGGTACTAAGTAAGCTATAGTACATGAGTGCTGCATAAGTACGGCACGTTCATAATTTATCTAACACCCATTTATACGAGTTCAGATTTAATACTTTCTAGGGAGTAAAACTGCATCTCGTATCACATCCTTTTCAAGGTTCTACATCTTGGAAATCGTTACTAGGCTTTAGCCTAGTAACGATTTCAAGTCATCTTTGTCACATAAAAATAGATTGATCGACTAATTTTATAGAATAAATTATGGAATTTTCCCATGAACAACTGGTTGAAATTGTGGAAAGAGCCAGTACACTTCTTGAGCGTTTTAGCTCTCAATTTTCAGTAGATGATACATCACAATTTGATAGCTCAATAAATTCTAGAATTGAAAAATGGTGTGAGTACGCTGCTAAAGGTAACTATCAGCAGTTTGAAAAACGTCTCGCTTGGGATGGACTGACACGGGAAACCGTATGTTCTGCTCTATCTGATGCTCACTTAGTTGACAAACTCAATTTACCTGCTTGGACAGATGTATTAAATGAAAGCGTTAAAGCTGCGGCTATTGCTTTTAAAGAGCAGACAGAGTATGGCTGTCTTTCTCCAAAAGAACCAATTGCTTTCGAGGAACTTTTCTTACCTTTTGTCTATGTTGCTAGACAGAAATTAATGGCTCTGACAGGCAATAATTACCATCTTATTTCAGAACTAGCTCAAGCCAAGTTAGAGCGAGCTTTACTCTCTTCACTGGCTCGGTTGAGTGCACATCCTACAAAGTTAAAATTTTCAAGCTTCCGAGCAGCGAGAGAATCTGCATTTGCCTACGTTATCAGGCAATCTCAAAACGTTGTGAGTCGGGTTCACTATGAGGCATTTATTAATACCATGCTGAATGAGGGTGGACTCATATATTTCTATCAAGAATATCCTGTATTAGCTCGTCTAGTAGCCACAACAACAAGTTTTTGGGTTAATGTGGTTGAAGAACTTTTGTGGCGATTAGCCGCAGATTATACTGAAATTCAGCAAACATTTCAACAAGAAGCATTGGGTCAAGTTGTTGATATAAAATATGCTCTTTCTGATTTCCATAATAATCATCATACTGTCATCATACTCACCTTTGCTTCTGGTTTAAAACTTGTCTATAAACCTAAAAATTTGGCTATAGATGAAGCATTCTTTAATTTACTCTCTTGGTTTAATCAACAAGAAGTTTTATTATCTTTTAAGTGCCTGAAAGTCCTAAATCGTTCGACCTATGGATGGACTGAGTTTGTGCCGTCTTCACCTTGTCAAGATCAGCAAGCTATTCAGCGCTATTATCAACGAACTGGAATGTTACTATGTGTATTACATCTTCTCAGAGCCAGTGATTGTCATTGCGAAAACTTGATTGCTTGTGGAGAATATCCAGTTCTAGTAGATTTGGAAACTCTTATGCAACCCCAATTCCTGGTAGAAGGAGATTCAAGCAAGCCTGTCAACGCACTCTCTTTAGCTGATCAATTACTTAATAAAGATTCTATATTGTCTACAAATCTCCTACCTCAGTGGCTTGGAGAAGTAGATGGAAAAGTTGTCTACGATCTCAGCGCCTTAGGAAGCAGTGATGAACAAGAAATTGATGCTACCCAGCCTAGATTCCTCAATATCAACACCGATAACATGTACATTAAGGAGGAGCCTTTAAAGCTAACATCTGCAAAGAATCTTCCATTACTGGATAACTCTTTAATTGCACCTGATGATTATGTAGAGGATCTTATAACAGGCTTCCAGCAAATGTATCATTTTTTGTTGAGTCACCAGGAAGCCCTTTTAGCTTCTAATAGTCCCCTATCACAATTTATTCATCGACGAATTCGGTTGATTTTTCGCGGAACTCAGATTTATACTGTTCTGCAAATCAATGCGCTTCAGCCTGAATTCTTAAAAGACGGAGTTGAGTACAGTATTCAGCTTGAGGCTTTAAGCAGAGGTTTCCTCCTGACAGAAACTAAGCCATTCTTTTGGTCATTACTGCATCAAGAACTACGCTCTATGGCGCAGATGGATGTTCCTTATTTTACAACATTCTCAGATAGTCATCAGTTATTTGCTGGATTATCCAATATACCCCTTGTCAACTCTCTTAAAAATAGCTATTTAGATGTTCTGGCTCGATTACAACAACTGAGTGAAAAAGACTTAGTACGGCAGATTGAGGTCATTCGCGGTTCCTTTTGCGCCAAAACAACTAACAATTCAGATGGGATACTGTCTGATGTTCTTGAGCAGACTGATCTAAGTCTGGAAAGTATTACACTGTTAACTCAGGAGCAATGTTTGCAGCAGGCAATTGCGATCGCCAGAGAAATTCAACTCCGAGCTATTCGTGCTGATGATGGAAGTGCTGCTTGGATTGGACTAAAATATCTACCAAAAGCAGAGCGATTTCAGCTAAGTCCGTTAGGATATGGTTTAGATGATGGTAGCTGTGGGATAGCTTTGTTTCTCGCCGCACTATGGTCCGTTACAAAAGATAATCAGTTTCGCGATTTGGCTCTAGAAGCTTTACTGCCACTGCGCCAGGAACTACAGCGGCAAAAAGTTGCCACGCTCATAGGGGCTGATATGGAATTAGGCTCAATCCTCTATGCCCTTGTGCGAATAAGTCAACTGCTAGAAGAACCAACTCTTTTGGAAAATGCAAAGCAGGCAGCTTGTCTCATGACATTAGAGAAGAGTAAAAATGCTCAAGAGTTGGATATTATCTCAGAATTGGCAGGCGTGATTCTGGGGCTACTTGCCTTACAGACAGCAAGTGGAGATCTCACTTATTTAGAGCAAGCCATTACCTGCGGCTATTATATACTGAGCTATGAAATCGCAAGTCACGTTGGACTTAAAAGGGCAACTACAGGAAAAAAACCCTGGATCAGCTTTACTCACGGAACATATAAAATTGCTTATGCTCTATTCAAGCTTTACGAGACAACTTTAGATATTAATTTTCTCTTCGGTGTGAAAGAAATCATCGCCTATGAACGCAGTCATGGTTTTTCTGGCGATGGTTTAGCTTACTTGAGCAGTTTTGCAGTGCTTGATACTGATGAAATTCGCCAAGAGATTGAGAAGACTCTTAATACAACACAACAAGCCAGCTTTGACCGAGTCGATCGCCTTTGCTGTGGTAATTTTGGCATCATTGACATTCTGCTCGAAGCGTCTTATCAGCTTTCTCGCCCAAGTTTGTTAGCAGCTGCAAAACAACGAGCAGCATGGGTTGTAGACAGAGCACAACAAAATGGGTCATTTTGCCTATTTTCTACACCTCACAAGGATATCTACAATCCTAGTTTCTTCAATGGAACATCTGGAATTGGCTATGGGCTATTAAGACTCAGCTATCCAGATTTATTCCCCTCTATTTTACTATTCCATTAAATTTGCTCCCATCAGTTCTTTACTGCTGAAATTTTTATGAAAAAAGTTGATGTTGCAATTATCGGTACTGGTCCAGGTGGTGGGATGGCTGCTTGCTGCTTGGCAAAAACTGGTCTGAAAGTACTGGTTTTGGAGAAAAGTAAGTTACCACGGAGTAAAGCCTGTGGAGGTGCTTTATCCCCTGGTGTGAAAAAATTAATTGACTGGGATTTTAGTTCTCTAGTTGAAGTAAAAGTAGTTGCTGGAAAATATTTCTACAATTATAATCTGCCAAAGGAAATCTTGTCAGAGAATTCAAAAAACTCACAAAACAAGGTTTGTCCTGCCCTAATGGTAAATCGGAGTCGCTTTGATTACCATTTCATTGAACGAGCAGTGTCTTTAGGAAAAGGGAATGTAACTTTATGGGACGGATTTCGCGTTGTCCAAGTCAAAGAAAATGACAACAGTGTTGTTATTCAAGGCAGTAACCAAGAAATGATTGAGGCAGATTTTTTAATTGCTGCTGATGGAGCTACAAGTATAACTGCTAAGTGTCTTGGCTTAAACCAAAAAGCTGGTCTTGGGTTGGCAATAGATGCAGAGATAGAAGTAAAGCCAACTGTGTATGAAGCCGAGAAGAAAACTGCCACTTTCAATATCCATTTTCCCTCTAATGGTTACAGCTGGATTTTTCCAAAAGCGGGTTATTTAAGTTGTGGTGTTATGTCCTGGACAGGTCAACAGGGATTATCCAAAGCGATGAATGAGTTTTTGGAAAAAAGTTTTTCAAGAGAAAGCATGAAGTCGGTTAAAACGCTCAGTCATCCTATTCCTTTATACAATAGTCATCGTCAAATTGCCACCCGCCGGGTATGTCTAGTAGGTGATGCGGCTAATTTAGTCGATCCATTCTTAGGAGAAGGAATTAAGTATGCCTTGATGAGCGGTACATTGGCTGCTAATATCATTAGTTCCCTGATGAAGAATGGTTTATATGCAGATATGATTAAAGAAATAGAATCAAATCCTCAAGATTGTCGCATTTATCAAAAATTGATTCATCAAGGTATTGGAAAACATTTAAATTCTATAAAATCTTCAACTTTGGAACCATTATTGTATGCACCAGAATTAGCTTATCGCAGCTTTATCCTTGGAGAAAATAGCGACGAATTATACCGACAACTTCCATTTCTAAAAGCATTTGATATAGCAATCCTAAATGAGTTGTGAACGCAGAGAAAGCCGGTTTTTGAAGCTTGAGGTGTTCGGAACTCAAATAGGATTGCTATATATGTAACCGTTCAGGGAGGTAACGAGAGAATAAGGGTTACAGGCGATTTAATTGGTTGATTTAGCTTCGGAACCTCAAATTTAGTAACCATTAAAGGGGTTGTCAGGCGATGGAATACAGAAATATGTTGGTCGCGTTAAAGAATATGGACGAACTGAAAAGCTCTTGTCTAGTTTTTACATCGGCTTATATGGCAAGAATTGGGTCAATTTTACGGAACCTTGTATGGAATTTGTCACCAAATTAATGAGATTAAATCGCAATAATTAGAAGTATTACCAACGCAATACTGCAAGGGCTGAGATAAATTATCAACCGTCAACCTATGTAGAGACGCGACGCCAGTCGCCTACGGAGGGAGACCCTCCTGCAGCGCTGGCTCAAATTTCGCGTCTCTACACACCTTAATTTCCCACCACAAATCCTTAACCGAGTAGTATTGATTACCAACGAGGTTTAAGGGCTATTAGGCTTATTTTGTCTGCATCCTAGCTATTTTTGTCGCCCCGTCAGCACCCATAATCAAGAAACAGATGTTTCTAATTTGATTCCAGACAGAAATTTTATTCTTACATTTCTCCCAGAAAGTTACCGTCGTTACTATAATTGCGTCACTTAATTTTTGATTGATTCTTAATCTTTTTTCTATAAACGGACTACTTTTATTTTATTAATAGTCCTGATTCGTCGTGCTTTTTTCTACTTAGTATATATTGAATTAATAAATTTAAATTATAATTTCTTGGAATCTATATGGAATTAGATTATTAATTGAGTTGTGAGTTGCTTGGATTCCTTATTGCTTCTTATGCGGTTGGGGATCAAAGGGGAACACTGTTGTGCCGATTTTGCTAAAGCGATCGCCAAGTCCACCATGTCAAATCATTCAGGCAAGTCAATCGATTCAGGCATTTTTGTCTTGCACACTTTTGCCATTTTATGATTTATGCTATTCTTGTGCCTTAAATAATCGCCTCTGGGAGCCTTCTATGATGGTCAAAAATTTTACGATCCAATTAACGGTTTACTTAAAAATAGCCTTCTGCATTAAGACTTTAATTCCCCTTCGGATATCAAAATAAGTGAAAGTACAGTCATTACTGTGAAAATCTAATTGTTCTGAACGAAAGGATGAGGCAATTTATAACTAAAGTTGCTGCTTTCTTCAAGACGTTTTTCTGACGTTTATTTAAAATTTACTTATTCCAATAATAAAGTTAGCTTAATCTAAGCTTAATAAATTTATGCAGGAGAACCGACGCTGCATTTTCAAAAATTCATCTAACTTTTTGTCACAAAAAGCCTTGCTTAGTGAAAAAATTATGAATTTTGGATTAAGAGGCAAATAGGCATTGTACCGAGATACTGTAATCGGTAATGACAAGGGTAGCTCACATCTTGCACCTTCTCAATAAGGGTAGGTGGGCATTGCCCAAACTACTAAATCATAAGGTTTTTGGGCTTTGATTTTCGCAACAAGATGGTGGTGCAAGATATGAGCCTCTGACTAGCGGCTTGTCGTCAGACATCACCACTAGCAACATATGAAAGGAACACATTTTTCTCTATTTTTTGAAAGTCTTGCAGGATAAGGGTTCCAAAATGTGTTCCTTAAAAGGTAGGAGTTTCACTGATATAACAATCAAGTTAAATAACTTGATAGACCTAAATAACAGTTTTTCAGTCTTTTTACATTTATCCTTCAAGCTTTTTACTCTGAAAATATGATTTTAGTTACTAAGCATACTAACTTATGGTAAGTTATGCATAAAGCCACAATTTTAGTATCTCTGTTGACAAAGAAAATTTTTTGTCCTAACTTAAGGAGTATTTCTATGGGTGTAAACCTTTCTGACTGAAAGTCATGTAAAGCAAGGTTAACGCGAGCGACGTAATAGCTAGTGTTACGTCTTTTAAAAGCGCAACCTTCAACCTGACAGCATAAGAATCTTAATTGCAACAAGATGACTAAGATCGATCATTAATTTGCAAAAATTCGTGGTAAGTTGAATTATGACTTTTGGTAAAGATATTTCAGCCCGATGCAACAACGAAGTGACATTACCAGTAGAAGAGGAGTTACTGTTTACTAAGTTGTTAATGGATCGCGCCACAGATGCTGTTTTCTGGGTAACAAAAGACGCACAGTTCTTATACGTGAACGATGCAGCCTGCCACATGGTTGGGTACTGCCGTCAAGAATTACTCTTGATGACTATGCAAGATGTAGACCCTGAGTTTTCATCAAAAATTTGGTTAGAATACTGGAAAACTATTAAGCAGAAGGGTTCCATCTACTTTGAATCTATACATTCGAGTAAGGTAGGTCTGAGTTTTCCAGTGGAGATCACCGTTACGTATCTGGAATATTACGGTAGGGAGTATGGTTGTATATTTGTCCGCAATATTACCAAACGTCGGCAAGTAGAAATAGCTTTAGTCAGAGCGAATGAAGAACTAGAGTGCAGAGTTAAAGAGCGTACGGCAGAATTAATAAACACTAATGAGCAATTGCGCAGCGAGATAGTTGAACGTCACCGAGTGGAAAGAGAACTGCGCTCAAGCGAAGAGCAATTACGAGCCACATTTAATTCTGCTGCTGTGGGCATTGCCCATGTTAGCACAGACGGAAGCTGGCTGATGGTCAACCAAAAGCTTTGCAATATTGTTGGTTATACACAAGAGGAGTTGCGAGCGCGAACTTTTCACGATCTTATCCACCCTGATGACCTGAATAACGATCACAAGTATGTTCGCCAATTATTAGCTCAGGATATTCAGACTTACTCAATAGAGAAGCGCTTCATCCACAAAAACGGTTCCCATGTCTGGACTAATCTCACCATATCACTTGTGTGCGAGCCAAACTCTGAGCCAAAATATTTCATTTGCATTGTTGAGGACATTTCTGAGCGCAAGCAGGCGGGGTTAGCGCTGCGACAGAGTGAAGCCCTATTTCGTACTTTGGCAGAAACTACTAATGCGATCGTTTTCATCCTTCAAGATGCACGGCTTTGCTATGTCAACCCTGTTGTAGAAGCTATTACTGGGTACAAAAGAGAAGAGTTGCTCACTCACTCCCATCTTTACCAAAGGCTAAATGTTAAAGAACCCGATCTGTTACCCGAGCAATGTAGTTCGGAACTTGTACAACATGAAGAACTGATGATTCTGACTAAAAGCGGCGAAGAGCGCTGGTTGGATTGGTCAGAAGGGGTGTTTGAGTTTGAAGGCAAGCCAGCTAAACTCGTCACAGCTATTGATATCACCGAGCGCAGACAAGCAGAAGTCAAGGTTCGTCAGGCTCTCGAACAAGAAAAAGAACTTGGCGAACTCAGATCCCGATTTGTTTGTATGGTTTCTCATGAATTCCGCAACCCCCTGCACCTAATCTCATTTTCTACCAGCGCACTGAAACGTCAAACTGACCAATGGATTGACGATAAAAAACTTAAGTATCTCAATCGCATCCAAACAGCCGTTGAACATCTCACGGAGTTGATGGATGACGTTTTAATACTTGGAAGATCTGAAGCCAGGAAAATAATATTCGAGCCAAGAGGGCTTAATTTAGACCAATTCTGCCGTGACTTAGTGACACAATTTCAACTAAGTCACGCTACTGAGTGTACCATCGTCTTTAGCAGTTTCGGTGACTGTTCCACAGCTTGTGTGGATGAGAAATTGATCAAGCCAATACTCACAAATCTGCTTGATAATGCGATTAAGTATTCTCCGAAAAGTAGCATAGTTAATCTAACACTCTCATGTCAGGAGGAAAAAGTTATTTTCGAGATTCAAGATTGCGGAATTGGCATTTCGGCTATAGATCTTCACCGACTATTTGAACCATTTTATCGCGGCAACAATGTTGGTGAGATACAAGGCACTGGACTGGGATTAGCAGTTGTCAAAAATCTTGTAGAGCTACATTGTGGTGAAATTTCAGTGGCGAGTGAAGTTGGCATAGGTACCACGTTTACAATCAGTATTCCACTACGCCAATCTTTGCCTGCCATGAGTCAACTCCTCCCATGATTACTTGACGTTTACAGTTAACACATATGTAATGAGCGTTTACCTCTTTGTCGCCCAATATAAGCGAACGTGTGTTGATTCACACCGTGGACATTACAAGCGCGATGCCTTCTCGTGCGGCTTGCCCCTTCGGACTCGCCCTAATTCATATTTCTATTCTGCAACGCCGGCTGGAAATTCCGAAACCCTTAGTGTATCAGGGTTATAAAATGTGCATCTTAGGAGTAAACGAACAAACTGCGATCGCAAGCTTGGAAAACCTATAAATATAACATAATTTATCCTAATTAAAGGAATTTGCTCATGATTCTTGCTTATGTATTTATGTCTTAATTTTTCCATCATCACAAATTCTCAATGAATAATTAATAATTATTCTTTTAATGGTAATCATCACTTGTCTTAATGTTAAGAAATATGTAAAAAATGCATAACGATCAGGAATAGTGTATATTAATACGAAGAAAGAATTGGTTGATTTTCTAAGAGTCAAAGCGCTTGTCTAAATTCTTATCAATAAGAGTATTCCAAAGAAAAAATGAGTCAAAAAATTTGGATGCTCAGACAATAATCAGTGTGCAGTACGCTTTATTTCTCCAAAATCTCTCATCCAACTAACTTACAGCCTAAAAAAGACAGCACAAAAGCTTTCTGGGAGCGATCGCAGACAATTTATGGCGGAGGTAGTTAAAGGATTGGGACGAGGAGGAGCTACGCTCGCAGAGCGGTAACTAGGATGAAATCGATGCACCATTCGCTCTTAGAATGGACGAGTTAGAACATCTATTGGCAAGCTGATTCTTTTAGACTTAGAGTCAGCTTGCCAATAGAGCATAAACTACCAAACTTACTAGAAAAGATATATTCCGAAAAATCCCCATACCGTGCAACTGGCTTTTAACAGACCATTGCCAGAGTGCAAACTTAGCCAATTTAAACGCAAAAATTAGACTTTGAGACAGTTACTGTTGAAAATAAGCTAATTTTACATTGGTAAAACTAATGTTCCGATTCGGAATATTAACAAGTCCACATCTCGTCATAATTTGTACATATTTAATTGGATTTAATCTAAATCTTTCAGATGCAATTCTAAATATCTTAATTACACTAATCAAATGTTTGACAAATATTCCTTCAGATGCCAGTTATTTATTTTTCTGTTTTTGTGACAGAGTTAATTCTCGTTTCTGGGGATTTTTTGTAGGAGTCTTAATTGATGGTTGTCCTTCATAACCTTTATCTCCTAGAAAGCTTTGATTGATGGTAAAGCCTTTATTACCTTCACGGTGAGGGAGTTATGTCACTTTTGGATACTGGTTCTCCTGCTAATGTAACCTAATACATCACTCATATTATTGTCGCAAAAAAGCCACTTTTATCCTATCGTACCACGGAATGCTTCTATTTTGGAGATGTCTAATGTGAAAAAAATTTTGGTGATTGAAGATGTGGCGCAAAGCCGAGAGATGTTACTAGAATTCCTGGAGTTGGAAGGGTTCGAGGTCATTGGTGCGGAAAATGCTTTGATCGGCATCCAACGATTACAGGAATTGCCCGATCTAGTGATTTGCGACATTGTGATGCCGGAACTTGATGGTTATAGTGTCTTATGTCATCTGCGCCAGAACCCAAAGACAGCAACGATCTCCTTCATTTTTCTTACGGCTACTAAGACTAGCGAGGCGGAACGTCGTTACGCCTTGGAACTGGGAGCAGATGAATATCTTATTAAGCCCTGTACAGCCGAGGATTTATTGAGGGCGATCGCAAAGGTGAGTCAGCTTAGATAAGTAGGTCGGCGTAAATAAACACAAGAATTGCGCTATTTGCTGTTAGCAACTGTACGGGCGGGTTTGGCAATATTGTTCGTTGATGCTTACAAGTTACACAAATTAAACCCGCACCTACGTTGTGTTTATTTATGCCAATCTACTTATCACCTTAATTTTTATTTAAAAAACAGACTCTTCCACTTAATTAATTGAAAATTTTTATGTATACCCATAGACTGATGAAAATTAGGAAGACTTAGTAGTAGAATTAAAGAGTGTCTTATTTCTAAATTTAAATACAGGTCTTGAGCTTGTATTCTAAGAACTATTAGATAATTGATGACTCGAATACCACAAGCATAAAGCTACAGAAACATAAAGCAGGTACAGCAGGGCAAACACATGTTGTTAATAAGAACATGTGAATCTCAATAAAGCCCAAAATAATCGCATTAATGACTGCTTATTGATAAAAGTTTTGGCGATCGCTTTGATCTCAGGAAAATCAGTCAAATGATAGATTCTCATTAAGAGCGTTGAGTCATTGAATAAGCTTTTTGTCAAGACTACTTTAGATGTGTTTGCCCTAACAGGTACAGCCTTGCTGCAAACTTAGTGTTCTTTATCAAAGGTGCAATCGTGTCTATGTAAACAAATAAGAATTGATGAGATTTTGAAACTGGAAGATGGTACTTATTTATGTAGTCCCGTGATTTAGCTTGTGGACACAGATTTATGATTGGCTGAAATCTAACAAAAACCAAAAAATTTAGGGGCAGATAATGAAGAAAATTTTGGTAATTGAAGATGAGGCGCAAAGCCGAGAGATGTTTATAGAATGGCTCGAAGCAGAAGGGTTCGCTGCAATTGGTGCTGAAAATGGTTTTGTAGGTATCCAGCAGGTGCAGCAACAGTTACCCGATTTGGTGATTTGCGACATTAAAATGCCAGAACTTGATGGTTATGGCGTTTTAGCTACATTGCGTCAAGATCCAACTACAGCAATTATTCCTTTCATTTTTCTGACAGCCAAGAGTACCAAAGCCGATCTTCGCCAAGGTATGCAGTTGGGCGCAGATGACTATATCACTAAGCCCTCTACAGTAGATGAAATACTCGGTGCGATCACAACTCGGTTGGAAAAACAAGCAACCTTCCAGCAGTTGTACGCGACACAGGGTAAGCAAGTCGAAGTGTCGTCCACCGCAGACACCGTAAAATCGACAGTTCCTCAGTCAATCTTTCCTGAATGCCCCCAGCTTAAAGAGGTATTCGACTTTATTGAAGCCAACTATTGTCAATCCATTACCTTATGTGATGTAGCCCAAGCAGTTGGTTACTCTTCAGCTTATCTCACAAGCTTGGTACGACGCCTAACCGGACAAACAGTGAACCGTTGGATTGTCGAACGCCGGCTAGCACAGGCACGCTTTTTGCTCCAACAAACAGACCAGTCAATAGAAGCAATTGCCGAGGCTGTAGGCTATTTAAGTATAGGTCATTTCTTCCGTCAATTTCGCCAATATCAAGAAACTACACCCCAAGCTTGGCGTACCGCGCAGCGCCTTCAGGTGAGCAGCAATTTCAACTGAAAAAAAAGTTAAGTACGTGTGCGCTAATGGCTAATAAGTAATTAAACAAAATTAATTACAGTCATTGCGTAGAAGCGTTAGCGTCTCCGACAGGAGACGCCGCGTCCCGCAGGGTACGAAGCGAAGCAATCCCAGAGCTATTTCATTCTAAAATCACAACCCACTCGCCTAGGAATAAATTCCTAGGCTAATAGCTATAGTCGGCTTAAGCCGACTAGAACTTTGTAGAATTTAGTGCGTTTTAAAGGACTTGAAATCTTAGCCACGAATGCGAGATCAAGGCTCTGGTTGAGAATGAAATAGCCCTGGAAGCAATCCCAGCCCTTGCGATTAGTTCATTTCGCTACCCTACGGGAAGCCCTTCGGCTTGGTGCAGTCGCTTTTAAATCAGATAAAAAAGCGAGTTTGATCGTAAGATTGTGGATAGTAATTGCAAATAAAGCTTAGTTAATATACTCAAGCCTGCAACCACAGAAAATAATAAACATGACTGAACAAACACCTCGTAAAGCTGTTGAAGCCCACTTGATTGCTCAAGCTTGGAAGAATCCAGCTTATAAGCAGGAGTTGCTCAACAACTCCAAGGCAATCATTGAACGGGAATTGGGTATGCAACTGCCTGCTGATGTGACTGTACAAGTGATGGAGGAGTCTCCTAAGCAACTATACTTTGTAATCCCCAACCGTCCAGCAGCAGCTCAAGGGGATTTAGATGAACAGCAGTTAGAAGCAATTGCTGGTGGTAGTCTTAACACTTTCAATAGCCTTGGGATACGTTTCACCGGACCTTGAAGTGTCACATTTATCTGCCGATATGATTTGGGCTTGTGAGCCATCCAGTTCTTAACAAGCACCTCTTTGTACTGTCCTGCTGTATGGTGTCGCACGATGAAAAGCGATCGCAGCCTTTGAGAAGGCAGCTATGCTGCTATGCTGAAGGACCCCTGCCTGAAGACTCTTGATTCAAGCAAGGACGCCCTGTTTCTCGCGCCTGATGGGTGGCGACAGATTTTATTATTTTGGTAAGCTCTAAACCCACCCCTAAGAGTGATTTTTGGAAAATTATTTACCTTCTGCCTTCGTACTTCTGCCTTTGTTTTGTAAAAAAATTGTTAGTCTTATCAGAAAAATAGTGGATTGTGGTCAGCAGTTACAGCCTCTAAGCTACCAGTGTAGATACTAATAGTAGGTCTAAGGTATGTCTATTGAAAGCGCTAGTGCATTTTACCAGAAACTAAGTACCGATGAAGCGTTCGCGAAGCAACTGCGGAACGCTCCCAGTGAGGATGAATGTAGGGCAACTATACGAGCGGCTGGTTATGATTTTACTCCAGAAGAATGGGGAAGGGTCGTAGACCAAATTAAACAGTCGAATGATAGGGAAGTCAGCGAGTCGGAGCT
>CAZZXJ010000002.1:0-22887 GCA_964657905.1 uncultured Stigonema sp. | reverse complement strand
GTGGAGTAATTAGTGGTGGAGGCACGCTCCAGGCATTGTATGGGGTAATTTCTCCGAGCGGCGTTGATTACACCTAGTCCAACACCTAGTCCCATTGTATGGCGTAACTTCTCCGAGCTTACTTGATTAGCCTGAGTAGCAACAACTGATACTTCAGGATAATGGGGGAAAATAGGTTCCCCCTAACCGAGACAGTATCAGATGGCTCTGAACAAAAAAGTAAAAAGATATGTCTATCGAAAACGCCAGAGCGTTCTACCAGAGAATAGCCAAGGATGAAGCGTTCAGAAACCAACTGCGAAACGCTGCCAGTGACGATCAACGCAGAGCAACTATACGAGCTACTGGCTATGATTTTACTCCAGAAGAATGGAGAGTTGTCATTAACGAACTTAGGCGGCTAAGAAACAGAGAACTCAGTGAGCCGCTGCTAGAGACAGTGACTGGTGGAGTGGCACTGCCAATAAATCCGATAGTGACAGGCGCGGTATCTGGTACTGTTTTTCCAGACGAACTTTCTTGGCCTTTTTGACATTGATATTTTAAAGTCTTTTTCTTTTCTAAATGAATTCTCCTATAGAGGGTAAGCGTACATGCCTCAGGAATATCGCCGTACTAGTTATGCAGTTTGGGAAATTACCCTGAAGTGCAATTTGGCTTGTAGTCATTGTGGATCGCGGGCAGGACAAGCCCGCGCTCAAGAACTTTCGACTGAGGAAGCTCTCTTAGTTGTACAACAGCTTGCCGAAGTCGGGATTAAAGAAGTGACCCTGATCGGCGGGGAAGCGTTTATGCGTCCTGACTGGCTGGACATTGCCAGTGCCATCACTCAGGCAGGTATGCTCTGTGGTATGACCACTGGGGGCTATGGCATTTCTCTACAGACGGCTCAGCGGATGAAGGAAGCAGGCATTGCTTCAGTATCTGTCTCCGTCGATGGACTGGAAGCAACCCACGACCACCTCCGTGGTCGCAAAGGTTCTTGGCAGTCTGCGTTTAGAACCATGAGCCATTTCCGGGAAGTTGGTCTTTGGTTTTTTGGTTGTAATACACAGATCAACCGCTTAACGGCTCCGGAATTTCCGCTGATTTACGAGCAGATTCGCGATGCGGGTGCGCGTGCGTGGCAAATCCAGCTTACCGTCCCAATGGGCAATGCAGCAGACAACGCAGACATATTAATGCAACCATCCGAGTTATTGGATCTCTACCCAATGCTGGCTGAGGTTGCTCGTCGTGCCCATCGTGAAGGAGTGATAATTCAGGGCGGGAATAATATTGGTTATTACGGTCCTTACGAGCGGATTTTGCGAAGAGGAGCAGATGAGTGGAGCTTTTGGTCGGGTTGCGGTGCAGGACTATCTACCATAGGTCTTGAGGCAGACGGTGCGATTAAAGGTTGTCCTTCACTACCCACAGCTGCTTATACAGGTGGCAACATTCGCGATCGCCCCCTACGGGAAATTATTGAACAAACAGAACAGTTGCGGTTTAACCTTAATGCTGGTACCTCTCAAGGAATAGACCATTTATGGGGATTTTGCAAGAGTTGTGAATACGCTGAACTTTGCCGTGGTGGTTGCACTTGGACGGCACATGTCTTCTTTGATCGCAGAGGGAACAACCCTTACTGCCACCACCGTGCCCTAGAACAGGCAAAGTGCGGAATCCGAGAACGAGTTTACCCAAAAGTGCCAGCGCAGGGACTTCCTTTTGATAATGGAGAATTCGCTCTTATTGAGGAGCCGCTTGATGCTCCTTGGGCTGGGAACGATCCACTTCATTTTACTGCCGACCGTATCCAGTGGTCAGATAACTGGCAGGATGAACCTAAATCAGCATCTTCTCTAGCAAGTGGTTAATTGGCAAGCGCGATCGCACTATTTTACTTGTTATTTTTCCGAATAAAACTAAGCTCATCCCACCTTTAAAGGGAAAAATAATATGAACGAAACAACTGGTAATTTCCTTGCTGTAGAGAAGGACTCAGTTTCCTATAAAGAATCTGACGCTCTGGAGTCGTCGAAGAGCTTGGATAATCAGCAGAACGCTCAGTCTCCTCTCTTACCGCGTTCTGGCTGGCAAAACCGACGAGCCTTTTTAAGCACTCTTATTAAGGCGAAAAGATCCCTAGACATAGCAGAGATTACATCCTTGTTAAAATAAGGAACTACTATTTCCAGAATCCGGATCGGTAGTGAGTTATTGACATTTTAACCTGTTTTCAAATTAGACCATTTCACTTTAATTGCGGTACATATAAACTGTGTAGAGACGCTTGGCTATCGCGTTTCTACACAGTTTGTATGTATTCGGGTTTTGGTGAAACGGTCTGCGGGGGAAGCAGGAAAGACAAAACGCCACAAAATACCAAGGAACTAAAAAATTGTTATTCCCACACAAATATTGTGTATTGTAAATATGAGCGAGCGCTTCTAAGCTATGAGATATCAATCCAAAATTGATAAATTTCCTAACAGAAGTGATTGATAATGATTAGTCACTACCTTGTAGGAATGCGGATAGATAGTTGAAGAATCAAGGAGAAATATACCATGACTGAGAACAAAGACGCCAAAAATAAAAATCACATGGATCGTGATAATACTACAAATGAGTTATCTGAGGAAGAACTAACTTCTGTTTCTGGAGGTGGATTGGTCTCAGATGTAGTACAAACAGTTAAGGACGTAGCCGTTGATGTTGCCAAAACTGGCAAAGATTTAGTTACAGATGTTGTGCATACAGTAATATAGCCCAATAAGGTTCAGTTAAGAATTTTCCACCCAAAACATTCGCTCCGGAACGGAGTAGGAATGACCCCTTTAAAAAGGGGGGTTGATGGTAGATTATCTTAACTGAACCGTATTGTGCTATAAATACCAGAAAAATATGGTGTTCCTAAAGGATTTGTAAAAGCTAGTGTATAAATTCTTTACTGTTGACTGTTGACTGTTGACTATTAACGGTTAACCGTCAACAATCATTACTTCTATTTTTCACGCCTCAGAAGTTCAGTTAATGAAACTTGGAAACTTAAGCTTTTGTTGAAATACTTTATGGTAATGAGGCAATCCATTAATAGCAAGCGCGAAAATATATGTCTGTTGAAAGCGCAAAAGCCTTTTACGAAAGGGTCGCCACCGATGAAGCTTTCCAAAAGCAACTCCGAAATGCTGCCAGTAACAATCAACGCCTAAAGATTATACTAGCTGCAGGCTACAGTTTTACAAGCCAAGAATGGGAAATCGCCTTGGCTCAAATCTCTAGATCGGATGACAGTAAACTTAGTGATGTAGAGTTAGAAGCGATCGCTGGGGGGGTAGGGACTGTTGCTAAGGAGCAAGTATCGTTCAACTACCAACTACCCCGGAGAGTTTGGTCTGGTTTAAAGCCATCAACCAACTCAATCAAGCAATTGCATCGCTTATTTTACCCACCAGCTTGGTCGATCGGGATTAAACTCTCGGTAGCACTGCTCTCAGTTGCTCTGATACCGATGAGCCTCACCACCTATAATAACCTCCAACAGAACCTCAAGAGTGCAAAGGACAGCGAGTACCGCAAACTGGAACTATCAGCCACCAGTAACGCTAGTCGTCTCGACCAGCTACTCACAGATATTCAACGGGTTGCCGTGCAAGTTAGCACCGATAAGGATGTCATCCGTTTCCTTGCTTCTGTGCCAGAGAAGCAAACAGCTGTGCGCACCTCGATGCAGCGATCGCTAGATAATATCTTTCGTTCCAACCCCGACTACGATGTCGTTTACATTGTGGACAAAAACGGACAATGCCAGGGTGCCACCGATCCAACATTTGTTGGTCAAAACTACGCCTTTCGGGAATATTTCCGAAAGGCGCTCTTGGGACGCTCTAACGTTTCTAGCATTCTACTTGGTGCCACTAGCGGACGACCGGGTATTTATTTCTCCAACCCCGTGCGGTCTGAAAACGGCGAAATTGTAGGAGTGGCAGTTTTAAAGATCAAGGGAGAGGACATATGGGGGATTGTGAATAAGCTACAGGCTGGCTCTCAAAGCTACGCTTTCTTAATTGATGAAAACGGAGTGATTATCAGTCACCTTGATAAATCTCTTCTCTACCATAGCCTAACCCGTTTGCCGCCAGAGAAACTTAGCTCAATTGCCAGCGATCGGCGCTATGGTCTCAAACAAATTCAAAGTTTGGAGATTCCAGAGTTAGCAAAAAGCATGGTGGGAGCTAAAGAACCAGGTCATACCAGTTATTATCTGCCACACGACCAGACGCACCAGATACTTGGCTTTGCTCCCCTAGAACACGAACCTTGGGTTCTGGGGGTGAATAAACCAATTGAACAGTTTGCTGCTCCCTTAAATAATCTGATCTGGCAGAACAGCCGGAACTTATTGGCAGTGGGCGCGATCACCACAATCATCGCGTTACTCCTAGCACGAAGCATTGCCAAACCAATTCGTGCCCTGACCAACGCAGCCCAAGCAATCTTTGAGCAAAAAGATTTCGATTCTCAAGAGTTAGCTCAGGCGTCTCGTGGACCTGATGACATCGGTCAATTGGTGTGCGTTTTCCTAAAGATGGCTGAAGATGTGAAGGAACGAGAGCAGAACCTCAAACAGCAAGTCATTGAACTGCACATTGAGATTGATGAAGTCAAAAAGGCACGTCATGTCGCTCAAATCACTCAGACAGATTACTTCCAACAGTTGCAGAAAAAGGCCAGAAAGCTCAAAGAGCGATCACAACAAGCTAGTGACACTGAAACTGATTACTTCCAGGAGTTGCAAAAAAAGGCACAGAAACTTAAAACGCGAGGTATAAAAGCGGCTGAGTAGGGGCTTTCAGTGCCGTTCGCCCCTACTGATCAAATTAATAACACTATTTCATAGTTAGGAGTATTGCATTATGTCAAAAATTGTGTCTGTTCACTCCTTCCGTGGAGGAACTGGGAAATCAAATTTGACTGCTAACATCGGCGCGACTATTGCACTCCACGGTCAACGTGTAGGTATTATTGACACTGATATCCAGTCACCAGGGATTCATGTTCTTTTTGGTCTAGACGAAGAAAACATGAACCACTCTCTCAATGACTACTTATGGGGTCGCTGTAATATTAAAGATGCTGCCTATGATGTCAGTCATGTTCTAAAAACGGACAACGAGACGGCTGTGGGAAATGACAGCCTCTACCTTGTTCCCTCTAGCATCAAGGCTAGTGAAATTTCACGAATCCTGCGTGAGGGATATGACGTAGGACGACTTAACGATGGTTTTGAGGATATTATTCGCTCTCTGAACTTGGACTACCTGTTGATTGACACTCATCCCGGTCTTAATGAAGAAACTTTACTTTCCATTGCCATTTCTGATGTTTTAGTCGTTATCCTGCGTCCAGACCGCCAAGACTTCCAAGGAACGGCTGTCACGGTAGAATTGGCAAAAAAGTTGGAAGTGTCTAAGATGTTGCTTGTGGTGAATAAAGTGCTACCAGCTTTTGATTTCGATAGCTTGCGTTTACAAATGGAGACGACGTATAACACTCTCGTAGCTGGCATTGTGCCTCTTTCGGAAGACATAGTTCAGCTAGCAAGTAGTGATATATTCTGCCTACGCTACTCCAATCATCCCTTCAGCCAGACAGTGAAAGAAATCACCGAACAAATTTTGGGTCAGAATTGAGCAAAGCAATTTACTCATTGGAGGCATAAAGCGCTTTATGAATCAACAGAAACTTCGGGAGAGTGTACTTGCCTCATATGGTGCTGGTACTTTAGAAACAGAGGAGCTGTTGGCGTACAATCAAAATGTCTTTGATCGCAATTGTTTAAAACTCCCTGTCAAGTTCCCACTGGCACCGGAAATACATGTGAGTACTTGGGAGGAGTACGCTGCTACAGCTAAAGTTGTAGGAGCTTTTGGTGTGCTAAAACAGCGACTAGTACAGTTACAGTTTCCCATACTCGAAGGCATCAGCCATACTGAAGCGTACCGCCTCGCCACTCGTAAGGGTATTCCTGTGGATGATATGTCTGTTGCGACGGGTTTGATTTTGAAGCAACCGGAAAAACTCCAGTTGAGGATACATCAAAGCTTGGCAGGAGCTATCCCTGTTTTACTTACCAACAATCGGGAAGATTTTGTTTCTCTGATACAAGCACTGACAATGCGGAATGAACCCAAGTCAGTCCCTGATTCTATGGGAGCCTGCGCGATCGCTGGTTTCAATAATTGGGATCGGATTCGCTCCTATCGGCAACAATGGGAACAAAATTCCGATAATTGCTCCGAAGCCAGTTGGGCAGAGGAATTTCAGCGGATCGTCCCGCGAAAGGAGCTTTATCAGGATCGGTTTATTATTTTAAGTGACGGTCCCTATAGCGATGTTCCAGCCTTTGATATAGGACTCCAAGAACTGGAGTGGCGGCGTCTATCGCTGACAATTCGCCTCGAACATGAATGTACCCACTACTTCACGTGTCGTTTGTTTGACTCAATGCGTAACAATTTACTTGACGAACTGATTGCCGATTACAGGGGTATTGTAGCGGCTATAGGATACTATCGGGCTGACTGGTTCTTGCGCTTTGTGGGGTTGGAGTCGTTTCCAAATTACCGAGAAGGAGGCAGGCTGCAAAATTACCGTGGTCAACCACAGCTTTCAGCGGTGGCTTTTAAGATTTTACAGGCATTAGTGAAAGCAGCAGCAGAAAATTTAGAGTGCTTTGATGCCAAGTATGCAAACGAGTTAAGAACCATCAAAGATCAACCCCTGATGTTAATAGCTTTAACTTATTTGACATTAGAAGAGTTAGCTTCCCAAGCGGCGAACTCTCTCCTCCTAAAGACTATAGACCAATTACGAACTATAGCAATTAGCAGTTAGCAAACAATGTCTATTTACGATCACTGTAGGGAAATTCAGTTATGACAGAAGTTCTATTAAAGGAGTTAAGTAATAGCGACATCGATTGGATAAATGCTACAGGTCGTCGGCAGGAGATAGCTGCTGGTACTGTCCTAATCCGGGAAGGAAAAATCCTCGATAGCCTGAATGTTATATTAGATGGAACTTTAGTAATTACAGCTTCCCAATCTGAAAAAAATCCTCTAGATCGTGCTTTTGCAGCCCTAGAGGGTGACGAAGTAAAAGACCGAGAAATTACTAGGTTGTCAAGCGGTGAGGTCGTGGGAGAAATCCCTTTTGTCCAAGTACGCTCAATTGCTACCACTGTTAGGGCTTCGGAAAAGTCTACGGTGATATCAGTTCCCCAGCAGCAATTAACAGCAAAATTACAGCAGGATGTCAGTTTTGCTTCCCGCTTTTATCGAGCGATCGCCATTCTGCTTTCTGACAAAATCAGTCAGCTTGGTCGTAGCAAACTATCTCGATCTCAGACAATCAGAGATATGCTGTTTGTGTTGGGGGAATTGAATGATAGTGACATTGATTGGATGATTGCTACAGGTCGTCGCCAAAAAATTGCTGCTGGCACGGTACTCATCCGTGAAGGAGGTCCCGTGGATGCGTTGCATATTTTACTAAATGGCACAATGTCAGTGTCTGTTTCTGACGATCGGCGTAATCCCTTAACTCGTGCTTTTGCAGTTATAGAGGGTGGTGAGACAACAGGTCGAGAGATCGGGAGATTGTCAAAGGGAGAAATTGTCGGAGAAACATCATTCATTGATGCCCGCTTGCCGGCGGCAACTGTCAGGGCTACTGAAGACTCGCTTGTGTTGTCAATTCAGCGACAGCAATTAGTAGCAAAATTACAGCAGGATATGGGCTTTGCCTCTCGCTTTTATCGAGTGGTTGCGACTCTGCTTTCCCATCGATTGCAGGGAATGTTTGGTCGGCTTGGTTATGGCAGACGTGTTTACAGCAAAGGTCAACCACTGGATGAAAATGTTCAGTATGAGGAAGAACTGGATTCAAGTGTTTTGGATCGAATGACACTGGCTGGAACAAAATTTGATTGGATGTTGAGCCGCCTTAGAGAAAGTTAAAACCGGGTTTGAATATGTCATCCGATGAAATAATCTCGCTTGAGGAGGTATTGGCTGGTTTACCTGCCAAAAAAGCAAAGACCTTACTGTTTCTAATTGAGAGCCGAACGGTGCAAATAGCAATGCGATCCCGCGTGGAGTTTTCCCTGACGGCGGAAGCTGCCAATGAGCGCGATCTGGCTTTTTTTGAAGCTTTTGCCCTTGGACAGCTGCCCCCATTCCGCCCCACAATCCAGCACCTAGAACGCTATGCGACTCAATGGCAAATCCTTGTGCCAGAAACCCCAAGACTAAAAGCCGCTCTCATTCATGCTCTCATGCAGAAGTATCAATTCACGTATCATGTTATACCTAATATCCAAACAGTGTTGGGCTTAAATGAGGAAGCCGTACAGCAGGCTTACTACCTCCTTTACAAAAAACAGTTAGATACGGTCTTTGGATCTCGCCTGTCTCTGACTGAAAAGCTGAACTGGACTTCAGCAGCCTTTGCCCAACGCCTGGAATCTATACCACCCTTTTGGCTTGCCTCATTAGTGACTATTGCTCTCGGTCTTCCCCAAGCTTTCTTGGCTTTACCCATTGCTGTAGCTGAGGTGGGACCACTGGCTACTGTTGTATTCATGCTCTTACTGGGAACCGTAAATATACTGACTATGGCTTGCATGGCTGAAGCTATTGGTCGCAGTGGTGACTTCCGTAACGGCAATACCTTTGTCAAACAATTAGCAACCAACTACCTGGGAGACGCTGGTTCGGCGATCTTCTCGCTAGCTGTGGGTATCCGTGTTTTTTTGATCGCCCTAGCTTGTTACATTGGCTTGGCAACTACACTGGCTAACTTCACGCATATCCCAGCGTCGGCATGTGCAGCGTTACTTTTTTTTGCTGGGTTGTACCTACTGTCGCGGAAATCACTCAACTTCACTGTTCCTGTCTTGGTACTGTTAGCAGCAATTAACGTTAGCCTGATCCTGATACTCTCGCTTCTCGCCTTCCCTCACATACAACTGCACAACCTTTTATATGTAAACTTGCCTTTCCTCAACCAACAGACCTTCAAACCCCAGATGCTACAGCAGGTTCTTGGTGTCAGCCTCATGCTTTACTTCGGGCACGTATATGTGGGCGAATGTGCCAAGCTTGTACTCCCTCGAGATTCCAGTGCTTCCTCTCTGATTTGGGGGAGTGTGGCGGGAACTGGTTTTTTAACAATTTTGTTTTGTATTTGGGTCTTGGCAATTAATGGGGCGATCGCGCCGCAAGTCCTGGCTGCCCAATCCGGCACAGTCCTAGATCCCTTGGCAAAACAGGTCGGTCCCATTGTTAAAGTGTTGGGGTTGGTCTTAGTCACCCTCCTGTTGGGAATGGCTTGGATTCGTAGTTCAAGTCTCCTCATCAACCTAGCGAGAGAATGGTTTCCCCCCCAAACTCAACCAATTGTGTCACTGCCTTCCAGACAGGGAAGATTGCTCTTACGCCCGCGTGGCAACTCCAGTCATGTTACTTATATTGGTATAACCTATTTAGGAATCGAAGAAAGTCAGCCAAGGTTTAGCCTGGATATTCAATCGGGTGGCAATATTGATCGCAAAGAGATCGCGGTAACAGAAAGTTGGGAAATTAAGGAGTTACTTCCTCAACTCCCAGACCTACATCAATGCGGTCTTCAATTAAAGTTAGAGGTACGGTCTGCCGATCAAGATCGTGTGTGCCTACAGGTCATCTCACCAATGATTCTTACCTATCAAGGAGTTTTGGAGGTAAGGACGAATGCAGACAAAGCCTCCCCTCAGAGTTGTTCGCCAGCGATGTCTCTTTACTCACCGTTTCGCGCCAACATAAAACGGATTTGGGCAGATTTAAAGTTACAGCGTCGCTTCTTCTTGTCCATTAGCCCATTACTACTTGTCTTGCTACTAAGTGAGTGGCTTTTCTTTACTGGTACGCAATCATTTACCAGCGTACTCGGCTTTGCTGGTGTGCTTGGCAACTCCCTCGTAGGTGGTATTTTCCCAGTTCTACTGTTGGTTTCTAGTCGGCGGAAGGGTGAGTTGGTCCCGGACGTAGTCTTTCAGTTCCTGAACCATCCGTGGTTCATTACTGGCTTATACAGCTTATTTCTAGGTAACCTACTCCTCCACGGTCTGATGGTTTGGAAAAATCCTGTGGCACGTATTAGTGCCTTGAGCGTTGCTTTGTTATCATTAGTCGCAACCTCAATCATGGTTTATAATGGAGCATTTGCTACACGTTTAATCGTCGAACTCCGGGAAAATGCGCAAGAAAGAGGTCGAACCGTTTTTAGCATCATTGCTGGTGGTAAACCCAAAAAAGCAGACGTGTGGCTGGGATATGCTGATGGCGAACAACACTACCAAGCTGCCACTGGTGAAGTCCCATCGCCATCGTTGCTACGCTATGCAGTCTTTCAACTATCAACCAAACGGGTAGAGGAACTGAAAGTATGGGCATATAGAGATAATTCTACCGGAGACTTCGAGAGTCTGCCTGCACTTTTAGAAGTGGAAAATGGAAACAAGAAAATGAATTTTGACTTGAAGCTGTCTGGGGGCAAAATTTTGCTACCGCTAATGAGTGTATCTTGCTATTTGAAAATCGCACTTCCAGAATCATCAACAACTTGAGATCCCCCCAGTCCACTAATATTGATACAAATAGGCAGCAGAGGAGCATAGCTATTAGCTTGAGCAGAACGGCTAGAAGCAGGAGGCTCTCAGCATAGTTTCGGTAGGATGGGTAATGCCTACTAAATGCGATCTAACCCTGGTACTGTTGGGCATTGCCCACCTGAAAAAATCAGGGCAGCAGATATTATCTATCAGCACCAAATAAAACCCAAAAAAATGCGAGTCGTGGCAAAAGATTGTGCATTGCGAGCGAATCAGGAAATGCCTTATTTCTTAGTTATTAAGTTAAGTAAGTAAGTCAAATTAAATGTATAACGCTCAGTAACTGATCGCCCTCATTTTCCATTTAAGCTAATGCACGTACAAATTGCATATTTATTCGTTAAGACCGTCATTAATCATTCGTCAATAGTCCTTGATATTTACATTGGAGCGATGACAGAGAACAAAGGACAAGCATTATAAGTCAATATGCGATTTTATGGAGTACAGCTTATTTCTGGCTACCTACTTATTTTCATGAATTTAACGTAAGCATAAATGGTTGAACAACAGCAAGGCCTATTCCGAAAAGAGTCTCTGGAGCGTTTATCTTCTCCTGAAAGACTAGACCAACTCATGCAGGTGGTGAGTCTGAAGAGCTGGTTACCTTTGACAACATTGGGTTCCCTAGTAGTCGCCGCCGTAATTTGGAGTATTTTTGGACGCATTCCCATTACAGTGGGCGGTCGAGGGGTAGTCATTTACCCTCACCAAGTTGTGTCGATTCAAACACCTAACTCTGGGCAGTTACTATCTTTGAATGTAAAGGTGGGGGATGTTGTCACGCAGGGGCAGGTGTTAGGGACGATTAACCAAGCTCAACTCAACAAGGAACTACAGCAGCAACGCGATAAACTAGTACAATTACAAGCACAGGATCGGTCTATTACCTTGCTCCAATCGCAGAGCAGCGACCAAGAGAACAAGGCTATCCAGAAACAACACCTGACTCTTGAGCAAAGCTTAAAGATTACACAGTCCTTGACGCCTGTGATCAAGGCTAAAGCGCTTGTGGCACTCCAACTCAATCGCCATACCCTTCAGCAACGCTTGCAAACACTGCAGGTACTGCTTCCCACCTACAAAAAAAGATTGGATATCCGCCAGAGGCTGTTTAAAATGGGAGCGGTTTCCGATGATACGCTACTACAGGCGCGGCAGGACTACCTAAATAACATTGCCAACTTTGATGACGCTCAATCTCAGATGAAACAAGCTGATATCAAGGAAGCAGATGCACAACGGCAATACCTACAGGAAGTGAATTCAATGAAAGACCTCCAATCCCAGTTGCAACAGCTTGACAGTAAAAAAGCTACTCAAGCTGAACAAGATAAAGTATCTTCCACCAACCGAAAAAACCAGATTCAGGAACTTCAGCGCACGATCGCTAAACTGGAATTTCAATTGAAAGATAACGGCCAGATTATCAGTAAACATAGCGGTCGCATTTTAGAAATCACCGTTAATCCCGGACAAGTCATCAACCCAGGCACTCGGATTGGAAGTATAGCGGCGGAAAACTCATCCAGCCGGTTGTCTAGCGTCACCTTTTTTTCCATTGGCGATGGTAAGAAAATTAAACCGGGTATGCAACTCCAAATTACACCTCAAACAGCGAAGCGGGAACGCTTTGGCGGTATTATCGGCACTGTGACAACTATTTCAGTGTTTCCAATTACCAAGGAAGCAGCCGCTAATATCGTTGGCAATCAAGAACTCGTGCAAGGTCTGGTATCTGGTACCCAAGCGGGTTTGATCCAAGTCAGAGGAGACATGCAGTTAGATCCCAAGACTTTCAGCGGCTACAAGTGGTCTTCTTCCACCGGACCGCGTCTGAAAATGTCTTCAGGAACAACAACAGATGTTCGAGTCAAGGTAGAAGAGCGAGCTCCTATCACTTATGTTTTCCCTATTTTGAGGTCATTAAGTGGCATTTATTAATACTTTTTTTCAAAAACAGGTTCATTTTAGAGAATACCTGAAAAATTTACTAAAAAGCGAGGGGAAGCGCCTAAAAACACCTACTCTTTTGCAAATGGAGGTAGTAGAGTGTGGTGCCGCTGCTTTAGGAATTATACTAGGTTTCTATAATAAAATTATACCGCTACCAGAACTGCGAAGAGAGTGCGGAGTGTCCCGCGATGGCAGCAAGGCTTCTAACTTGCTGAAAGCTGCCAGAAACTATGGACTTCAGGCAAAAGGCTTAAAAAAGGAACTTGATGAACTTCCAGACCTGTCCCCTCCCTATATTGTGTTCTGGAACTTCAACCACTTCCTAGTTATGGAGGGATTTCAAAACAATTGGGTCTATCTCAACGACCCGGCCACAGGACCGCGAAAAGTATCCCAACAGGAATTTGACCAGGGATATACTGGAGTGGTGTTGGTCATGGAACCAGGTCCTGAATTTCAGACAGGGGGTCGTAAACCCAGCTTGGTTCTATCATTGTGGGAACGGCTACAGGGTGCTACTGGTGCCCTCATCTACTGTGTGGTGGCAGGATTCTTCTTGACACTAGCCGGACTGGCGATACCAGTGTTTAGCCAAGTGTTTGTAGACGAAATTCTGGTTCAGGGACGGCAGGACTGGTTGCGTCCTTTGCTTCTGGGAATGGCGATCGCAACGGGACTCCAAGCACTACTGACGTTGCTGCGGTTGCGATATCTGCGGCGATTGAAGGTCAAGTTGGCTGTAGGGATGTCCAGCCGTTTTCTTTGGCACATTTTGCGCCTACCTGTTGGTTTTTACGCCCAGCGATTTGCGGGAGAAATTAGTAACCGTACCAGTCTCAACGACCAAGTCGCTGATGTTCTTTCGGGGAAGTTGGCAACAACAGTCATTGATGCGGTGATGGTGATTTTTTACGCGCTTGTGATGCTCCAATATGATGTAGTACTGACTTTGCTGATCGTTAGCTTTGCTGGCGTGAACGTCGTCACCTTACAGTGGATCTCTCGTCAGCGTGTAGATGCTAACCAGCGATTGATTCAAGAATATGGCAAAGCTGCCGGAGCAGCAATCTCTGCCCTTCAAAGTATAGAAACATTGAAGGCATCTGGGTTGGAGTCGGATTTCTTTTCTCGGTGGTCGGGTTACTACGCCAAAGCAATCAACTCTCAGCAGGAGTTGGGAGTGACAAACCAGATATTCTCCGTCTTACCTACGCTTTTATCTTCTCTCTCATCTATGGCTTTACTAGTAGTAGGCGGTTTACGGGTGATGAGTGGACATCTCAGCATCGGTATGCTTGTAGCCTTTCAAGGATTGATGCTCAGCTTTCTGCTACCTGTCAACAATCTTGTTAACTTCGGCAGTACCCTCCAAGAAATGGAAGGCAATTTGATTCGCCTTGATGATGTGCTGGACAATGCCGTAGATTCACAAGTAGAGAGGAGGGGGAGACAGGGAGATGAAGGAGAAAATTCCTCTGGGTCTTCCTTATCTTACCTGACTCCTCGTTTACAAGGATATGTCGATCTGGAGAACATTTCATTTGGCTACAGTCGCTTGGATGCACCCTTGATTGAAAACTTTAGCCTCTCGGTTAAGCCGGGACAGCGAGTCGCTTTGGTCGGTGGAAGTGGTTCGGGAAAGTCTACAATTGCCAAACTGGTCAGCGGTCTCTACGAAGCTTGGGAGGGAGAAATTCGCTTTGATGGTCAACCAAGAACGAAGATCCATCACCAAGTTTTGACTAACTCTGTTGGTATGGTAGAGCAGGACATTCTGCTGTTCGGCGGTACTGTTCGGGAAAATCTTACCTTGTGGGATACTACAGTCCCAGATAAAAACTTGATCCAGGCTTGCCGTGATGCCGCGATCGACGATGTGATTCTCTCTATGTCTGGAGGGTATGACGGAGAACTTCTTGAAGGTGCTGCCAATTTAAGTGGAGGTCAGCGACAGCGACTGGAAATAGCCCGCGCCTTGGTAAATAACCCTTCCATCCTCGTTATGGATGAAGCCACGAGTGCCTTGGATGGAGAGACGGAAAAAATTATTGACCAGAATTTGCGGCGACGAGGCATTACCTGCTTGATTGTAGCACACCGATTGAGTACCATCCGAGACTGTGATGAAATTATTGTCCTTGAACGCGGAAAGGTCGCGCAACGAGGTACCCACCAACAATTGTGGCAGGCGGAAGGGGTGTACTCGCGGTTGATCCGCAGTGAGGGTTAAGCTAGGAGTTTAAATATGGTTAACCAAGTTAGTGTCACAGACTTACAGGGACAAGAGTACCGAGTTAATGGCAATGAACCAATACTACTGGATGACCCACAGACAGTTTGGGTGATTCAGTCTGGCTCTGTGGCGTTGTTTGCCGTTACAATCAAAGATGGCGTTATTGAAGGAACTCGTCGTTATCTATTTGGTAGTGACTCTCAGGAGGCACTGTTTGGAACGACTCCTGGAGAAAATTTTGCGTCTCTACTCATGGCAGTGCCAATTGGGGAGACGGAACTGCTGAAAATGGATCGGGAATGCTTCGGGCAGTTGGTCACTGAAGGTGATGCTAGAATTGTGGCTTGGATAGAAGGCTGGCTTCAGCAAATCGACGCTAGCATCTCCCATATTGCCCCACCAGCAGATGTGGTTCGGGCGATCCCACCAGCGCGATTTTCTCTGCTCGACGGTCAAACTCTCCAACCCGAACCGGGTGCGATCGCGTGGGTACAAATGCAGCAAGGAAATGTTCGGTGGATGGGGTTGGAGAAACTCACTCTAGATTCGACAGGGGGAATTTTTCCCTTAAGCGAAGGAATGTGGTTACAAGCATTTCAGGAAGTTCAACTTGCCACTGATACCACCAGTGCAATTCCAGATCCAAATACCTTACTAGAAGGGTTGTCTCAACTTCATACTCTGATTCTTCAATATATTCAACTTCTCGAGCAGCAAGAAGCACAGGAAGAAATGCAACGGCTGAGCGATCGCGAACGCCTCAATCGTCAGGTGACCGCAGAGGCTCTTGGGGATTTAATATCACCCTTGATGCCCCAACAAGCAAACTTTTTCATGGAAGGTGCGCCCCTATTAGTTGCGGCTGGTGCTGTGGGAAGGTCTTTAGGTGTCACAATTCGTCCTCCTGCTCGGTCAGAAGACCTCAAGCGAGTCAAAAATCCCTTAGAAGCAATTGTGCGAGCTTCACGACTGCGTATGCGGCAGGTTTTGCTCCGGGACGATTGGTGGAACAAGGACTGTGGTCCCCTAGTTACCTACACCCAAGAGAACAGCCAACCAATGGCGCTGTTGCCTGTTTCTGCCTCTTCCTACGAAGTTTTCGATCCGGTTGAACGAACCCGTGTTCCTGTGGACGAAAGCATTGCTTCAACACTAATTCCCATTGCCTACATGTTTTATCGGTCTCTACCCGATAAAGTTCTCAAAGCTGTCGATGTATTGAGGTTTGCACTTTGGGGTCTTTGGGGAAATCTGCTTGTCATTTTTTTGACAGGTATTGCTGCTACACTACTGGGGATGCTCACGCCTCAAGCCACTGCCATTTTAATTGACAATGCGATTCCAGATAGTGACAGGGGATTATTACTCCAAGTTGGATTGGGGCTGCTCGTTGCTGCCTTTGGAACGGCGCTGTTTGATTTAGCACAAGGCTTTGCCCTCCTAAGGGTAGAAACGGTTTCAGACGTCTCCACCCAAGCAGCTGTGTGGGATCGTCTGCTGAACCTGCCAGTATCCTTTTTCCGTCAGTATACAACAGGTGATCTTCACTCCCGCGTCACATCAGTAAGTACAATTCGTCGCCTACTTAGTGGCACAACCTTGATCACTCTCATCACCAGTTTCTTTGCACTGCTGAACTTAGTACTTCTATTTTACTACAGTTGGAATTTGGCACTCGTTGCTGTTGCCGTAGCTGTGGTATCACTGGCTGTCACCACCTTCTCCGGTCTGATTCTCGTCCGCAAAGTGCGACCACTATTGGAAGTCAAAGGAAATATCTTTGGGCAAACGGTGCAGTTGATCAATGGTATTTCTAAACTGCGTGTGGCGGGCGCTGAGGAACGTGCTTTCGCCTCTTGGAGTAAAAACTACAGTCGGCAAATAAAATTGGAACTCAGTACACAGAACATTGAAGACGGTGTCGCACTTTTCAATACAGTTATGCCCACACTGACTTCTGGTGTCTTGTTCTGGTTTACGATCAAGCTACTTGAAGGGTCTCAAATTGCGGGTGGGATCGGACTCAGCGTTGGCACTTTCTTAGCTTTCAACTCTGCGTTTGGCACTTTTATTAAAGGTGCGACAGACGTCAGCAATACAGTGATGAACTCTTTACAAGTCATTCCCCAGTGGAAACGTGCCCAGCCAATTCTAGAAACCATACCGGAAGTGGATCTTACCAAAGCCGATCCAGGTAAACTTTTAGGTAGAATTGTGGTAGACCATATTAAATTTCGCTACCGCCAAGATGGACCTTTGACACTGGATGATGTCAGCTTACATGCCGAACCAGGAGAGTTTATTGCACTTGTCGGTGGTTCAGGAAGCGGTAAATCTACTCTATTTAGAATGCTGCTGGGATTTGACAGTCCCGAAGATGGCACCATTTATTACGATGGTCAAGATATGTCTGGGTTGGATGTTGATGCAGTTCGTCGGCAGTTGGGTGTTGTTTTGCAAACTGGTCGGATTATGTCAACTTCCATCTTTGACAACATTGGTAGCGGTGCTCAAATTACACTTGATGAAGCCTGGGAAGCAGCCCGGATGGCTGCTTTTGCTGACGATGTTTCCGCCATGCCAATGCAAATGCACACAGTCATTAGTGAAGGAGGTGGCAATCTTTCTGGAGGACAACGACAACGGCTTTTAATTGCTCGTGCTTTGGCATTGAAACCCCGAATTTTGTTATTTGATGAAGCTACTAGTGCTTTAGATAACAGAACCCAAGCAATTGTCAGTGAAAGTCTGGATAAGTTGCAAGTAACTCGGATAGTCATCGCCCATCGACTCAGCACTATCCGTAATGCTCACCGCATCTATGTCCTCCAAGCAGGTCGAGTTGTGCAAAAAGGCACTTTTGAGGACTTAGCTTCTCAAGAAGGATTATTTGCCCAATTAATGGCTCGGCAAATGGCTTAAAATTTAGGATTGCCATATAAGCTAACAATCAAATTCACCTTCTTCGCAAGTCGGTTAAAACTTGAAGGTGGTACGAAGCCAACCAACTACACTACCAGGATTGCTAGCATTAGAGTCGGGTGCAGTGATCCATATTACACCAGGCGTAATCGCAATATTGTCGTTGACTTGATATTGGTAAAATCCCTCAATATGCAGGGAGGTATCTTTGTCTACTCTACCAGCACCCGCTCCCAAATTGACACTCTGACTTAGACCAGTCAATTTCGGCTCCATACCAACAAAAATGCCTCCTAGGTTAGCTTTTTTAAACAGATCGGGGAATGCCAGACCTACCCCCCAATCCCAGACCTGGCCATCTCCGCGCCCCAGATAGCGGTGTGCTGAATAACCTGCCCACCCATTAAGTGCAAACTTTGGACTAAGTTTATATAATGCCTCTACGCCATAAAGATTTCCCACAGTTCCCGTTCCAGCCACGGTGCTGTTTGCTAGGTTACTCCCGATTACTGGACCGAAGTTTGTTCCAGTTTGACCCGTGGTGTTCGGTGGGCTGTAGGTATTGGCGTAAGTTAAAGCCAACCGAAAATCCTTATGGGGGGTAAAGTATGATAACTGTCCTAAGGCTACATATCTGCCTGAAAATAATCCATTATTAGGCGTAGGGTCGTTACCATTAATCGCGGTGTACTCTAACCCTAATTCAAACTGTTTACCCAGTCCCTGGAGTATGGCAATTCCGGCACCAGTATCTCCATAGTCGTAGACCATATTCCGCCGTGCATATCGTGAGATCGCATTAGCAGCAGACCCTTCAAAATATGGGTTGATGGGACCAGTCAAGCCGATCTCAAAAGCTCCATCGGACTGGGCAAAAATGTTGACTTGGGTATTTTTAGTAGGTAGAAACTGATAGCGAAGTCCAGATATATAAACCTGATTGTTTGAAAAAGCCGGACTGGCATTATCAGAAGTTCTCCCGTCAGTGGTTCCTAATATTCCACTTCTTGTTCCTCCTACAGGGGCAATATTTCCTGCTAACAGTGTCGCCCGTAGTTGATCGGTGCCAGTAAAACTGGTGTTGAACAGTAGGCGAACTCGGTCTTGAAATGTGATCGTCCTAGGTGCGGGTGTCTTGGTGACGACGTTATTACCTGCCAGAATTCCCCCAATAACAGTCTCGACTTCACCCCTAAATACAGTTGTGGCAGAGAACCTATTCGCCTGCAATTGCGCAGTCCGCGTTTCTAAAGCATCTACTCGTCCCCGTAATTGGGCAACTTCTGGACCAAATTCTGTTGTCAGTCGGCGCAGAGTTTCTAAATCCTCTTTGGTGACCAGATTAGCCGTCTTTCCAGCAATTAGCTGAGTGATTTTGTCGGAGCAAGCATTTAAGCCAGCCGCAAACTCATAACGGGTGAGGGCACGGTTGCCCCGATAGGTCTTGTCTGGATAGCCCTGAATACAGCCATACCGTTCTACCAGCGATTGCAACGCCTGAAACGCCCAATCGCTTGACCTCACATCTGATAACTGGGAGACAGAATTCAACTGACTCATGGAGGAGTCGCTATCCTCTGTAACAGTATGGTCGATGATTGATTGTGAAGCAGGCGATCGACCAGAGGGTGTGAGGATTTCTGTCACGGTCGTAACCTGTGTTATTTCCGGATGGTCAGATTTAGATGTCGCAGCAGAGGGCGTAATGATTTCTGCAATGGTCGTCACCGGTGTCGTTTCCGGATGGTCAGATTTAGATGTCGCAGCTGGCGTTGGCAAAGCACCATTCGTGAGCGCGGGATGCTGTGACCATATTTTGGTTCGAGATGTATTCGCCAAACTCCTTATGGGAAAAACTATTAGGATCACAAGCATTCCCATGCTCGAAATAATCAGCCTCATCCAGCTTAATTTCCACCAATATTTCGACATGACTCCTCACCCTTACAAAATGATTTTCTCTTAGTGAACAAAGCAACGCTACAGAAGCGATGAATTCCATACTTCTGCGATCGCGCATCCGAAGTTCTGATGCCTGCGGCATCATACTTCTCGAGTAGCAGTTTGATGACAACTTTCTAACAGCCACTTAAGGGGCTTAGAGGCGGTTCACTACAGACAGCAAGCAAACCTTACGTGGCAGAATGCAAATGCCAGAGATATCGGCTGCGGAATAAATTTCGTTTCTACAACCACCTGTGTCAAAATAATTCGTAATTTATAATTCGTAATTCGTAATTATTTACCCCACGGCTAAAGCCGTGAGCTTGAAACAAGGAAAAAATTTGTTTTTTCCTTTAATAAATTAAGGGGCTTGTGCCTTCAATTACGAATTACGAATTAGTAATTATTCGGTCATGCAATTAACGTGAACAACAAATCATCGGCTCGAAAGTTATCTACGGTAAATCAATAGATTTAAAGCTTTTCATTTCTGGGAACTATCATTGCACAGAGCTTTAAAAAAAGCAATACTTATACACCACAATATCTTGCTAGAAACCGGACTTAAGGATGAGCATTGAGAATTGCCTGATGGGAACGAGGATTAGGGGCAAACTCGAGTTTAGCTGCGATTGGATGTTTTCTAGATTAGACGATACGCTCTGTCTTGCGGAAGATTTGCAAGACGAACCGACTCATTATAGTTAAATTATCAAAGTCGTGAGAACGAGTGATTACTAAATACAAGGAAACAACAATGAAAGGTTTAATTATTGGTAGCTTATCCCTATTACTTATCTCTACTGCTACTGCACCTGAAGTTCGTGCCGAGACGAGGGTGTTCAATCCCGGTGTTGCTGGTAGCACAGGTTCTTACATTCCTCAGATCACACCTTTTAATCTTGTAAACCTCGCATATCAAGGTTACTTGAAAGACCAAGGTATTCCTAGTTACAGTTTACTCAGTAGATATTACTTAGACCAGAAAATTAGTGCTCTTGATATCGTTCGGAGTGCGGTCAAGGCAAAAAGATTGCCTGAGGAGACTCTAACAAACAAGCAATACCTCAACAATGTTGCGCAGGTACTAGATATGACATTTAGGACTTACCCGTTTTTCTAGTAGTCTGCGGCTATTTGATAGCTTGTTCTGATTGCGCTCCGATTCCTGATCAAATCTTAAATTTAGAATTGCTGCTTTTGAAAAACAGGGTTGATTATTTTAGTTATATCTGATATTTTGTTTTATCTAGGTGTTAACAACATAAAATCTGTATACTTACAGTATAATTAGTTAATACGTAGAAATTTTAAGTTTCTTATGAAATACAAGCAACTCGGTGAAAGCGACCTCAAGGTTTCCACAATTTATCTTGGAACCATGACCTATGGACACCAAAATAGTATTGAAGATGCCCAGCAGCAACTAGACTATGCCATTGCTCAAGGAGTAAACTTTATCGACGCTGCTGAAATGTATCCGGTGCCACCTCGTGCCGAGACTCAAGGACGAACTGAAGCTTTTATTGGGGAATGGCTGAAGAAGCAACAGCGAGATAAAGTGATTGTCGCCACTAAAATTGCGGGTCCAGGTCGTCCTGTTAAATGGTTGCGAGGAGGAACCACAAACATTGACCGTGATAATATCAAACAAGCAGTAGATGATAGCCTGAAGCGATTGCAAACAGACTATATTGACTTGTACCAAATTCACTGGCCCGACCGTTATGTTCCCCTATTTGGTCAAACAGAGTATAACCCCACTTTTAAGCGTGAAACTATTCCCATTGCTGAACAGCTAACTGTTTTTGCTGACTAGATTGGTGCGGGTAAAATCCGCTATCTGGGTTTGAGTAATGAAACTCCTTGGGGAGTCTCTGAGTTTACTCACCTTGCCAAACAGCTAGGATTACCCAAGGTAGTTTCAATTCAAAATGCCTACAATTTGATTAACCGTGTGTTTGATTCGGCTTTGGCAGAAGCTTGCTATTATGAGAATATCGGATTGCTGGCTTACAGTCCTTTAGGATTTGGTTTGTTGTCTGGCAAATACATCCAAGATAAAAAACTAGATAACGCAAGACTGACTATATTTGAGGGTTTTGGACAGCGCTATTTCAAGTCAAATGTCAAAGAAGCTGTAGCAGCTTATGTGGAAATTGCCCATCGATATAATCTCACACCTGCACAACTAGCTTTGGCTTTTGTAGAGAGTCGTTGGTTTGTCACCAGCACAATTATTGGTGCGACAAAAATAGAACAACTCAAAGAAAATATAGACAGTGTTCATGTAGTTCTTAACAAAGATATTCTGGTAGAATTGGATGCAGTTCACACACGTTATCCGAATCCAGCACCTTAATAGTTTTGTTTTTTAATTTTTATAATCTTGACTGACGCCTAAATTAAAACACAGCTTGCCAAAGGCGGTTTTTTCTTAAGTTTAAATAGGGCTTGCTGACAAAGTAGAAAAAGGTAACACTGTGCGGATTATACTCCCTTCCCGGTGTAAGATTACCTATCTCCTTTATCTTCTTTCTTGGCTTCCTTGGCGTCTTGGGGGTTTTTTAGATCGGTATTCTTCTGGCGGGAAGGGAGTAAGAGCGGTTTAGCGCAACTACGAACCTATTTTTTATTTATCAGTAATTAAGCGGACATGATATAAGTCCATATTAATAAATTATGCTCTATTCTCTAAATTTTAATTTTTATGAAAAGTGTCCTTGCTTTTCTAGAGAAACGTCGTGGGTGCGGATGAATGGCGATCGCTCCTCCCAGAACTTGACTGTGTAGTTGTTGCTACACCACTCACTCGGTAAACCAAAGGACTCCTGATCATTTGCGAGGTCGGGTTTCTGCCATCAACGGGGTTTTTATTAGCACATCTAACGAGTTAGGTGGCTTTGAGTCAGGCTTCACAGCCGCACTATTTGATCCAGTCCTATCCGTGGTCGGTGGAGGTATTGGCACTATCGCCGTTGTGCTGCTTGTCGCCTGGATCTGGCCACAAATTCGCCGCCTTGACTCCCTGCAAGACGAGCGGTGATTCCTCAAAGACTACTCAGTTAAGCTCCCACCGCTCTCTGCTAGACACTAGTGCAAGGAGTCAGGAGTCAGGAGACAGAAGTCA
>CAZZXJ010000001.1:0-40583 GCA_964657905.1 uncultured Stigonema sp. | reverse complement strand
AAGGTAAAATTGCAACTGCAATCAAAACTCAGCTTGAGCAACAGGAAGCAACAGTTAAAGTCCTCAAAAGCAACTTAACTGCTCTAGAAAATGTCAAACTAATGCTTGAGGTTGAGGCTGAGTTAGCCGACATGAAAACTCAACTGATTAGCTCAACGACACCCTAGAAAAAATATTTACTGCTTCCTGCATCCCCCTCAGAGTAAATTCTTAATGCGGAATTAGAAGATTGCGATCGCACCTCACCCTTCTTCCTTGGCGTCTTTGGCGCGGCAGTTGCTTCAAGCCTGGGAACTCGTCCAACGCACTGCCTTGTCTTGGCGGTTCGTTTCTTTAACACCTTCATAGATGAATTGGACAATACCAGTGGTGCGTTACGCTCTGCTAAAACACCCTACTCTGCGTCTGTGTGATTCGTTTTTATCCAAAATTCATACATCCCATCAAGATTTCATTGATTTTTACAAATCAGCAAAACTTTACCAAGTCTATCCTTTAACAAATGTAAACTCCTGAGAACGAAAACAAATGGCAGAAAACTCCAGAACAGGTGCAGCATTTATTGCAGGAGGAACCGTAGCAGGCGCAGGTGTTTCCGCAACGGTAGGCGGGATGGGATTAGCCGGAGGATTTGGAGCAGTCGGAATAGGGGCAGCGCCTGTAGTCGGTGGTGGCGCTGTTGCTGGTGCAGCCGCTTATTGCGATCGCTATCAGTCCCGACAGTCAAACCTTTGCCAGTGCAAGCAATGACACAACAGTCAATCTGTGGAACTTGAAAACAGGGAAAACTTTAGGCGATGAAAAAGAGATGTATGTAAACAATTGTATTATCTCCGTAGGGGAGGCAGGATGACCGACGGAATCCGCCCGTCATAATTACCGTTGCGTTAGGGCATTTGCCCAGCGCACCATAATTGACAACTTTGGTGTGTTACGCTTCGCTAACACACCCTACGCTGAAAATTTATTTACATACTTAATGTTATTTGCGCTCTTTCTACTTATTCTCGGTTAAAAATCAAACTCTCCTCACATTAAGCCAGTACAAACAGGAAATTTATCCTTTGTTTCTCGCTTTTTAACCACAATGCACATGACTAGTCCCGCAAGGCGTTCGTCAAAAGTCAAAAGTCAAAAGCTTTATCTATCAAGGCTTGTACCTGTTTGAAATGGTTGCTTTATTTACGCCGCGCTGCACTAGTTATTTGTATTCTAGCGATATCCATAAACCTTTGGCAGTTTAAGTTACCAATCTTTAAACATATCTGCTTACTGGTTGCTAATAGCACACTACTAGATACTACTTTGTATAGTTTCCTCGAACTTTCTTTATATTCTTTTAGAAACAGAGATGCTAAATATACTTATTTTGAGTTATTTGTAATCGTCCTATGGAGATAACAAACATATTTAAATAAGAAATAGATCTAATAAAATTTTTTGTTGGTAACAACACAATTTCCCAACCTAGGATAGACGAAAATTAGTTCAGGTAGATATAAAGTAATTATTATATCCTTACTAATGTTCTATTCAAACTTAATTCTCATGCAGAGTTAGTAGATTTGAATCATTCTTTCTTTAGTAAGACGTAAGCGATTTTCTTTAAATCTTTCTTTTCAGGAGGTCTTTTATGCGGATTGCTCAGGTGGCTCCATTATGGGAGAGAGTACCGCCTCCAGCTTATGGTGGCATTGAGTTAGTAGTGGGGCTGCTGACCGATGAGTTAGTCCGACGTGGACACGAAGTAACGCTCTTTGCATCAGGAGATTCTATTAGTCTGGCAAAACTCGAATCAGTTCATCCCCGCGCCCTACGACTTGATCCCACTATCAAGGAGTACAACATTTATGAAATGCTACAACTGAGTCGAGTCTATGAGCAAGTAGAAGAGTTTGACATTATTCACTCTCACATGGGCTATGCAGCACTACCATACGCCAAGCTGGTAAAAACTCCCACAGTTCACACGTTGCACGGGATTTTTACTCATGACAACGAAAAGATGTTTAAATATGCAAAAAATCAACCATACGTGAGTATTTCTGACGCACAGCGGGAACCAAGGTTAGATCTCAACTGTGTAGCGACGGTATACAACGGAATTGATGTCAGCAGTTATGAGTATTATGCCCAACCTGACAATCAGCCATACCTAGCGTTTCTGGGTCGGTTATCTCCAGAAAAGGGACCGCACCTAGCGATCGCGATTGCCAAACAAACAGGCTGGAACTTGAAAATGGCAGGTAAGGTGGATGTCGTTGATGTGGAATACTTTGAAAAGGAAATCAAGCCTCATCTTGATGGCAAGCAGATTGAGTACCTGGGTGAAGCAAACCATGCTCAAAAGAATGCATTGATGGGTGGTGCGGTAGCAACTCTCTTCCCCATCACCTGGAGAGAACCGTTTGGGTTGGTGATGGTTGAATCAATGGCAGCTGGTACGCCAGTGATTGCCATGAAACTAGGATCGACAGAAGAGGTGATCGCCCACGGAAAGACGGGTTACCTCTGCCATAGCTTTGAGGAATGCGTCAGTGCGGTTAGCAAGGTTGCTGAACTAGACCGCCATGCATGTCGCGACCATGTGTGGAACCGTTTCAGCGCTCAGAAAATGACTGATGGCTATGAAGCAGTTTATCGAAAAATTTTGGCTGCGCCATTTGCAAAGAAGAACGGGCATTTTCGCAATCCAGTTATTGTAGGCAATAGCCACAATTAGAACGCATCATTCTTATCGCCCAATATAATTTGGAGAGTACCTTAAAGAGCAATAATGTTCAGATAAGTACCAGACCCGAAACCGGGTTTCTTTACCCCTCCGTTTACCGCTCTTGTTTTCACCCAAAGCTAGATCAGGCACAATAGCAACAGGGCTATTTCATTCTAAAATGTCACTTTTTATGGTGCGGGGTTAATTAGCCCAAAATGGGCATTTTTCAGGGGTGGGTTCGGTTGCTAAATTTTGGTTTTTACCGAAAATCTTCGTGAAACACGGGCATAAAAATAGAATGAAATAGCCCTGCAATAGCAATCTCACTATCTGAGGTACACTTATGACTTCTATGGGAGTGTCCGTTGAGGATTTAGTGCTAATTACTGGTGCTACTGGTGGAGTAGGGCAGTTGGTAGTAGGCAATTTGCTAAACAAAGGCTTTAGAGTTCGTATCGTGACTCGCAATACTGCAAAAGCCCAAAGGATGTTTAATGACAGAGTAGAAATTGCTGTCGGTGATGTGCGCGACCCGATGACACTCTCGGCAGCGATGCAAGATGTCACCCACATCATATGTTGTACAGGGACTACTGCTTTTCCCTCTGCTCGATGGGAGTTTGACCAAACCCCTAACTTGATTGAATGGGTTCATCTGTTTCTTGACCCCAAATATAGTCAAGCAAAAGCAAAGAACAGTCCTGACTCGGTTGATGCACAAGGTGTTAGCAACTTAGTAGCAGCAGCACCTCTCAATCTAAAGCGGTTTGTTTTCGTGTCTTCGGTCGGAATTCTCCGTAAGGACAAACTTCCTTTTAGCATTCTCAACGCGTTCGGTGTACTTGATGGCAAACATAAGGGGGAAGAAGCCATCATCAGTTCGGGATTACCATACACCATTATCCGGCCAGGACGCCTTATCGACGGCCCTTATACGTCTTACGACCTCAATACTTTGTTGAAGGCAAAAACAGAGGGCAAGTTTGGTGTGGTATTAGGCACGGGCGATACACTCTCAGGTGATGCCAGCCGCATCGACGTGGCAGCCGCTTGTGTAGAATGCGCTCAGAACCCATCTTGTGAAGGGCAAGTTTTTGAACTGGTAAACCAAGGTCCGAGACCGTCAGTGATCGACTGGGAGACACTTTTTTCCAACTTAGGCAAAACCTATACCTCCAGTTCATAACCGTAGGGGCGGGGTTCCCCCGCCCTGACAATGTGCCACGGGTTCAATTGAAAACTGCTGTAAGAAGACGCAGGATTTACCATTCACGAGTTCGAGGACACAACATCAATGGAAAAGGCGACGTTTGGGGCTGGCTGTTTTTGGGGCGTGGAGGCGGCGTTTGGTAAAATAGAGGGAGTCGTCTCCACTTCAGTCGGCTACATGGGAGGGCATTTTCCGAATCCGTGCTATTTGGATGTGTTATCGAGGATAACGGGTCACGCCGAGGTGGTGCAATTAGAGTATGACCCTAAGTATGTGAGTTACGATGATTTGCTGAGGGTGTTTTGGGATATCCATGACCCGACGACGCTCAACCGCCAAGGACCAGACCGAGGGGAACAGTACAGGTCTGTGATCTTTTTCCACAATGTCCAACAGGAAGAAGCGGCGAAGCGGTCCAAGGCAAAGCTTCAGATGTGCGGCAGATTTGCTCAGGATATTGTGACGGAGATTACACAGAGCCGTCAGTACTACTTAGCAGGCCAAGAGCATCAGCAGTATTTTGAGAAGAAGGGACGACGCACTGCACAAGCATAACTGGTGATGAAATTGTCTACCCGGTCTGTAGCCTAGGCTCCGGTTGGCTCAACGTACCCTTGCAGGTTCTCCGGATCAAATTGTCGTAGAATGCGAGTAGCCTGACGGATTAATTCTTCAGTTCCTTTGACTACGATCAGATACTTACCCTCATCAAGGCGGTTACGGTAGGGTAAAGCGTCTCCACTACCAACCGTTAAACCGACTCCACCGCCGACGAAGTATGCTCCCATTGCACCAGCACCGGCTCCTAAAAGTCCACCAATGAAGTGATTACCAAGATTGCCAATGGGAAATATCTCAATAACTGTCAATAGGTTGAAGGCGTAACCCGCCACAAAACCGAAGGGAATCAGCCAGGATGACAGGCGGGTTGCCCCTTTCTTTGCTTGCTGATTAGGGTCGATCAACCCATACTCATCAGCACTTTTGTATCCCCTACCTAAAATGTCAATTTGATTGGTGGGTAGACCTTCTTTTTCTAAGGCAGAGTAAGCTTCTTCTGCCTGTATCCGAGCTGGTAGAACTGCAACAAGATAATTCATAGTGTGATTCCAAGGCAATTGCTGTTAAATAGAGTCTTCATAATGAAACTTAAGCACAACAGTCGGAAAAAACCTCAATCCAGGGAATGAAATGAAGATGGAGCGATTAGTGAGCAGCTGGAGCTTTAGCACCAGCACCGCCTTTACCCAAGAATAGCAACAGAGGCAGTGAGCACAGAAACACAACTCCGACCACCCGAAAGATGTCAGCGAAAGACAAAACGGCAGCTTGTTGATTAATCGTCTGATCAATTACGGTTAGTGCCTGCTGATGAGCGGTGACAGCATCCATCCCCTGGCTCTGAAATAGCCCTGTCAACAAGTCGAGGCGCTGATTTGTTTCTGGATCGTAAGGAGTAACATGAGTCACCAGCATCGCTCGGTGGAAAGCCTCCCGTCGATCAAGCAGCATCGTCAGTATGGCAATTCCCACGCTACCCCCTAATTGACGGGTGAGATTGTAAAAGCCAGACCCTGCTGAAATATCCTCTTTAGGTAGGGGAGCCAAACTTGCGAGACTTAGGGGGAGAAACATCAAAACTGTAACCGCTCCGCGCTCTATCATCGGCCAGAATAAATCATCTGTCCCTGTCTGTGGGGTGATGCTTGACAGTTGAAACATGACTAACGCCATGCCAATAGCGCCGCTAGCAATCAGCAGTCTGGCATCGACTTTACCCGATAACTTGCCTAACATAATCATCGTAATTGCTGAAGCTAAGGCTCCAGGAGCCAGCAATAGTCCCGTCTGCGTTGCCGTAAATTGGAGTATACTCTGGGCAAAGATCGGTACGACAAAGAGCGCTCCGTAAAGTCCCATACCAAGAATTCCTGAGTAAAGACTCCCAGCAGCTAGGGAACGGTGACGCAGTACCCTTAAGTCAACCGCAGGATGTTTAGCTGAGAGTTCGCGCCATATAAATAGTCCTAGTCCAATGAAACCAACCATTGTTAGGGTGGAAATGAAAATAGATTCAAACCAGTAGTCTTTCTGCCCTTCCTCTAACACAGTCTGGAAGCTGCCTACGGCAATCACCAAAAGCGCAATTCCCCACCAATCAACGCTGCGGTTTTGCTGCTCACCTTTGTTTTTGTCCTTTAGTAAAAATGTCCAAGCCATTGCCACAGCCAAGATGCCAAAGGGAATATTGACAAAGAAGATCCAGCGCCAACCTAGACCATCGGTCAAATATCCCCCAAGAGTCGGACCAATGGCAGGACCAGCAATCACCCCAACGCCAAAAACCGCTTGGGCGACGCCTTGCTCTTCAGGTGGGAAGGTCTCGAAGAGGATTGCTTGAGCTTTGGCAAGCAACCCTCCACCGCATAAACCTTGAATAATGCGTGAAATAATCAGCATCGCGAGATTAGAGGACACACCGCACATTACCGAGGAAATGGTAAAGCCAATGAGTGAGAAGATGAAGTAAGTCTTCTTGCCAAAATAATCTCCTAGCCAAGCGGTTAAAGGAATCAGGATAACGTTGGCGATCGCATATGAGGTTACGACCCAGCCAACTTCAGTAATTGTTGCTCCCAAACTCGCTTGAATGTCTGTCAGGGCAACATTGACAATGCTGGTGTCAATCACTTCTAGAATGGCTCCTAGAGAAGCCGTGGCTGCGATCGCCCACCGACGTGGTCCGTAGACATAACCAGACGGTGTAGGAGTTGAAGGTTTAGCTTTATGAGAAGTTGGACGGTTGGAGATTGTAGTCATAGGAATCGGGAAGTGGCACTGATACCGCGCACAAAAATATCCACGCAATTCTCGATATAGTCTTCACGGCTATAGAGAAGATTTAGCGCTGCACTGCGACGCAGCATTCCGGCTAAAAGCATACCGATAAAAATATCTATGGCTGGAACCAGATCAAGGTCTGGTCGTACCGTTCCTCTTGTCTGACCGCTGCGCAGATAAGCCACCAGTTTTTCTTTCATAGACCTGGCAGCTTCTTGGATGACTCGCCGCGCTGCCTCAGGATGCCTTTTGGCTTCCCCAATAAAGGTACGAATTAAATCTTCTTGCGCCTCCAACATGGAGTTGTATAGCTGGGCGTAGTGCTTTAAGTCAAGGCGAAGATCCTGCGTCCATTCTTCTGGGTGCGCTAGGGCTTCTGTCTGTAGCGCCAACACATTTTCAATCACTGCCTCCAATAGTTGTTCTTTGCTGGCGAAATGACGAAACAAAGTCACCTCATTCACGCCTGCAACACGAGCAATTTCACGGGTTGTTGCTCCTTGAACACCCGCAGAGGCAAACACTTGGGTGGCAGCTTCTATCAACCGCGCACGGGTCAGGGCTGGAGAACGTATGGTTTTGTTCATTTAATGCATGCAAGTAAATGCTTACATAAATAATAATAACGAGTGTTTGAAAAAATGTAAAGACGGACTTGATATACTGCAAGCGTTGCACCAGTAGGTCCTGCCCCGACGATGACAACAGTCTTCTCTACCCAATATCTTCTTCAATAAAAGTTAGCACTCTTTGCCAAGAGTCTGGCGCTGCTACAGGAGCATAAGTAATACTTAGGTCATTAAAAAATGAGTACCTGATATCTGCGTAAAATTACTTTTCCTTAGATTGCCTGCGCAGATGAATGCAACTAAGTAGCTGGACAAAAATATTTATAGTCCGCCGCGAAGGAAGTGTAGACGCGTTAGTGACGAAGGAGCGTCAGCGGCTTGTCGAAGAGTAGCAATGCCAAACCCTTGCAATTGCTACCTTTCACTTCGTTTCACTCGCGGCGGATATTGTGTAATTAATTCTGTCCAACGACTTAACTAGGTGTGGATGATCATGTTATTAACAACCTATGCCTTTAGATAGATAGATACATAAATTAAAGTACTTAAAATTACACAATAGCGGAGGAAACTAACCAAGTATAAGATCATGTTAATAAGGCGCGACCTCTGTTGTTTAAAAATCGCATTACCCAAAAAGTAGCAAGGATAATGGAAATTTACCTCAATAAGTAGGACGTCACGCGATCGCTGATTCAACTGAGGCTTGACTCTTTAATGGCTGTTTATCTAAGTAATCGTATCAAGAGCGAGATGCTGGGTAAACGTGTACACACTAAGAACCATGTAGGGTTAAAGCATTTAGCAGAGCTATCACTTAAGCAAATAGAGTTGTAAAAGATAAAACTACTATTAGCTACCCATTGTAGTGAAAAGACGGAATAAATTACCCGATGAACCTTAATCAATTAATAGCTGAACTCTCCGAGCAGGGTGTCAATCTGTGCGCTGATGGTGACGAGTTACGCATAGGCGATCCCAAGGGAGTACTGACACTAGAGCTACGTGATTTACTGAGTAAGTATGAGACTGAGCTTATTATGTTGCTGCGCTTGTGCAACATGAGTGCAAGTGATACTGACCTACCCCGTGTAAGAGTCTCAGGAGAGGGGGACAAGCCTCTGTCATTTGCCCAGCTAGGTTCAGGCAATTGCCATACCTTGATTAAAGGAAACCGGGTAGACCTTCAGGAAGTGGAAGCTGCGTTATTAATGACACCTGCGGTAGAGGACGCCTGGGTGCTGGTGCGGGAAACAGAAACAGAAGGTCTGCAACTGGTGGCTTACATAGTTTTAAAAGGAGCCTTCAATCCAGAACATCTGCAATCCCATTTGCAAGCTATTATCCCCGCCGCTGTGCTACCGTGCGCCTATGTACCGTTGTCCACCCTGCCACTGACGGCCACGGGAGAGGTGGATGAACTTGCCTTGGCGCGTCTTCCGGTAATTGACTCCGATTTGGTGTCAAGATGGGAAGAGCAACTGCTCACGCAGCCATCTATTGAACAGGTGGCGGTGGTAGTTCAAGAGCAGGTGTCTCGCTTGCCGCCGCTGCATATATCAGATTTGCTAGGTGATTGTCAAGCCGTCGTCGGCAATGGGAGCGACTTGCTTACAGGATCCCCAACGCATCCAGAGACGAGCAAAAACAAATCCGGGTCAAACAAGCCAGCCGTCAGTCATGGTGAACCACTACAGCTTCCTGCTGATGCCCCGACGACTCTAGCACAAGCCCTACACCGGGCAGCCCAACACAGTCCAACCAAAGGAATCGTCTACATCCAGTCAGATGGCAGCCAGATCAATCAATCTTATGGGGATTTACTACGGGAAGCGCAGCGAATTCTAGCGGGATTAAGAAAGCTGGGTTTGAAGCCACAGGACAAGGTGATTTTCCAGTTGGAGCAAAATCAAGATTTCATCCCTGCCTTTTGGGGTTGTGTGCTGGGGGGCTTTGTTCCAGTGCCAATAGCAATCGCCCCGACCTACTTGCAAGACAATAGTGCCACTCGCAAGCTGGAGAATGCTTGGCTGATGCTGGGGCGACCAATAGTGCTGACAAGTGCAACTCAAGCAGAGGCGATTAATTCCTGGTCAAAGGGATTGAAGAAAGAAAACTTTCAACTGACGACGGTTGATAACTTGCGTCGGTGTGAACATGACCAAAATTGGCATGTTAGCCCGCCGGATGATATGGCGCTGCTAGTTCTCACTTCCGGAAGCACGGGTATGCCTAAAGGCGTCGTGCTCAGCCATGAAAATCTGTTAAGTAGAACGGTTGGCTCGATTCAAATGAACGGTTTTTCCCGGGATGATGTGACTTTAAACTGGATGCCTCTGGATCATGTTGCGGGCATCATATATTTCCAGATTCGGGACGTTTATTTAGGTTGCCAACAAATCCAGGTTCCCGCCCAACTGGTTCTACGTGAACCTCTCTTGTGGCTGGATGGGATTGAGCAACATCGAGTCACCATCACCTTTGCCCCCAACTTCGCTTTTGGGCTGATCAATAACTTAGCCTCAGAGATTAGCCAACGGCATTGGGATTTATCGTGTCTGAAATTTGTCTTGAACGGAGCTGAATCCATCGTCGCGAAGACAGCGAGGCGGTTTTTGGAACTGCTTGCTCCTCATCAGCTCAGCCCAAGTGCCATGCACCCTGCTTGGGGTATGGCGGAAGTGTCTAGTGGTGTCACCTACTCAAATAACTTTTCGGTGTTATCAACAGATGATGATTCATTTGTGTGCGTGGGAACACCGATTCCCGGAGTAAAATTGCGGATTGTCGATAGTCACAACCAGGTGGTATGTGAAGATACCATTGGTTCTCTACAGGTCAGTGGAAAGACTGTAATGTCAGGGTATTATAATAACGAAGAATTGAACCGGGAAGTTTTTACGGAAGATGGATGGTTCAGAACTGGAGACTTAGCTTTGATCAACCAGGGATGCCTGACAATTACCGGACGCGAGAAAGATCTGATTATCATTAACGGTGCCAACTACTACAGTCATGAAATTGAATCGACAGTAGAAGAGCTTAGTGGTGTCGAGGTTTCATATACGGCAGCCGTAGCCGTCCGGGGTGCTAGTGACCATACAGATAAATTAGCAATCTTCTTCAGTCCCACAGTCGCCTCGGAGGCAGAGGTTGTCAAGCTCACTAAAGAAATCCGCAGTCAAGTTGTTCAAAGCATTGGCATCAATCCAGACTATCTGGTTCCGGTGGAGAAGTCGGCAATTCCCAAAACCTCTATTGGCAAGATTCAGCGATCGCATCTGAGAAAGTCCTTTGAGGTTGGTGAGTTCAACGACATTCTTAAACGGGTTGATATATTACTAGGCAATGCCAACACGATTCCCGACTGGTTCTACCAAAAAGTCTGGCGCCGTAAGAAAGCAGCGATCTTGAATACTCTCTCCCGCACAGACGTTACCCTAGTATTCCTCGACCAGTTAGGATTAGGGACGTTTCTATGCAAGCAATTGGAACAACAGAACCTGCCTTATGTATGCGTTTCATCCGGGTCAGATTTTGCCCAACTTAGTTCCAACCACTTCTGTCTAGCTCCCTCAAATGCAGATCATTATCAGTTCTTGCTCTCAACCCTAAAAGCAAATAACCTTCTGCTCGGGCAGATTCTCCATTTGTGGAATTATCAAGAATATGGCGGAGAAATATCTAGCTTAGAGGCTCTTGAGTCCGCACAAGAGCAAGGAATTTACAGTTTGTTGTTCCTCGTCCAAGCCTTAGCAAAAGTTCAGAGTTCTGAAAATTCAGTCCGGTTGCTGTTGATTTCCAGCTATACCCAGTTCACACAGCCAACAGACTTGATAGCTTATGAGAAATCTCCAGTTTTGGGTGTAGTCAAAACTATTCCCCAGGAAATGCCTTGGTTGAACTGTCGCCATATAGATTTGCCACCAAACCAAGTAGAGGTAAATGGGGATTATATTCTCCAAGAACTCCAGGTTTTGTCAAAAGAACAAGAGGTAGCTTACCGCGATGGACAGCGTTTAGTTGCAGGCTTGGAAAAAGTAGATCTGCAAAAGAAATCAAAGCAAGAACTTGCCTTTAAACCGGGGGGGATGTATCTCATCACCGGCGGACTTGGAGGTGTTGGGGTTGAAATTGCTAGGTATCTGATTAAGTCCTTTAATGCCAAGTTGCTATTAGTAGGTCGGACTCCTCTACCCGGTAAAGACGTTGGATCTTCGGTTTCTACAGAGATGTCAGCAAAAATTAAGGCTTACCAGGAATTAACGCAGCTTGGGGACGCAGTGGTTTATGAGGCAGTGGATATCTGCGATTTTACCCGATTACAACAGGTGGTGGAACAGGTCAAGTCTCGCTGGGGATGCAAGCTGGATGGGGTGATCCATCTGGCAGGAATTTACCAGGAGCAAATGCTCTTGGATGAAACGCGGCAGAGTTTAACCGCCATGCTTCGTCCCAAAGTATTAGGTGGCTGGGTGCTGCATCAGGTGCTTGTGAACCAAGGGCAGGGGGTTTTTATTAGCTTTTCGTCTTTGATGAGTTTCTTTGGCGGAGCTACTATTGGCGCTTATGTTGCTGCCAACACTTTTCTGGAAAGCTTTAACCAATACCAGCGCTCTATTGGTTTGTTGCAGAGTTATTGCTTTGCTTGGACAATCTGGCGTGAAATAGGGATGAACAAGGGTTACCAGAGGCAAGACCTGACCCGCGCTCAAGGTTACTATGATATGAGTCCCCAAGAAGGGCTGTATTCCTTCGTGGCTGGTTTGTACCATGACCAAGCACGGCTGATTGTTGGTTTAGATGGCAGCAATCCAAAAATTCAACGTTTTACTAAAGAGTCGGGTGGACTGTTACAGAAATTAACTGCCTATTTCACGGTAAGCAACGGTTCTTCCGTCCTTGGTTTATCAGATTTGATGGTGCTAGATCGCTTCGGAACAACCGTTAACTGTAACTTGGTGCAGCTACCGGAAATGCCCCTCACCTCAAGGGGCGAAATTGCTCGAAACTTACTGGTTAGGGGCTTGACTTGTCTGGAAACAGGTGATGGGTTCGCCGCTAGAGCGTTGCCTGTAGCCCCTAGAAATGAGATGGAATGGCAGATTGCTCAAAGCTGGCAAGAAGTTCTAGGAATACCCCAGATCGGCATTCACGACAACTTCTTTGAACTGGGGGGAAATTCTCTGGTAGCCTACCAAGTCATTTCTCGGTTGCACGAGGCTTTCTCTATAGAGTTGTCCCTAAATCGTTTTTTTGCATCTCCTACTGTAGCTGGTTTGCAACAGAGCATTGAGGCGTTGCGAATTGCAGCCCAAGAGTGGAGTGTATCTGTTGACGACGCAGAAAACAAATATGAAGAAGGAGTCGTATAGATGACAACGTTAGAATTCTTGTCTTACTTGAATAGTTTAGGGATAAAACTTTGGCTTGAAGGCAATCAGCTAAGCTATCGCGCTCCCTTGGGAGTGATGAACCAAGACCTAAAAAAGGAACTGCTAGGGCGGAAAACAGAAATCCTTGCCTTTCTAGAAGAAGCTAAGAGTGCAACACACTCCAATTCCAATCCAATAGTGCCTGTGGAGCGTTCGGTCGAGTTGCCTTTATCTTTTGCCCAGCAGAGGATGTGGTTTCTCTATCAATTAGAAAGCCAGATCCCATTTTACAACGATAGTTTCCAGTTGCGCCTTCAGGGTGCGCTGAATGTAGCGGCTCTAGAACAGAGTATCAACGAAATTATCCGTCGCCACGAAAGTTTGCGGACAACATTTCCCGCAGTCGATGGAAAACCCGTGCAGGCGATCGCTCCCACCTTCACAATTACTATGCCAGTGATGGATTTGCAGGGTTTGCCAGAAGCAGAGGTGCAACAAATAGTTACCAAAGAGATTCGCCAACCCTTTGACTTGAGCAAGGGTCCTTTGTTGCGAGTTACTTTGCTGCACCTGGGGTCAGAGTCTCATGTGCTGATATTGACCATGCACCACATCATTACAGATGGCTGGTCAATGGGGATATTTTTCCAAGAGTTGTCTACCCTTTATCGAGCTTTCCTTGAGCGCAACCCTTTGCCCCTCCCCGACTTGCCCATCCAGTACGCTGATTTTGCAGTTTGGCAGCGACAGTGGTTGACTGGAAAAGTCTTGGAAAAACAACTGAACTACTGGAAGCAACACTTAGCTGGTGCTCCATCCTGGTTAGAATTACCCATAGACAAACCGCGCCCCCCAGTTAAGACTTACCAAGGAGCTAGCAAGCAATTTCAACTTGACCCAAATTTGACCGAGCAACTCAAAAGCTTAAGCCAAAAGTCAGGAACTACTTTGTTTCATACACTACTAGCGGCTTACGTAACTTTACTCTATCGTTACAGTGGTCAAGATGATATTTGTGTTGGATCTCCGATTGCCAACCGTAACCGCCGGGATATTGAGCCACTTATTGGCTTTTTTGTTAACACTCTGGTGCTACGTAACCAGATTAAAGGGAATCTCAGTTTCTCTGAGTTCCTCTCTGATGTACGGCAAGTTGCAATGTCCGCTTATGCTCACCAAGATGTTCCATATGAGCAAGTCGTAGAAGCATTACAGCCAGAACGTTCTCTAAGCTATAATCCTCTTTTCCAAGTAATGTTTGTCTTAGAGAATTTCTCCTTAGATACATTGGAGTTACCCAATATTACTCTGACTCCCCAACTGGTAGAACGTGGAACATCTCAGTTCGATTTGAGTTTGTTGATTTGGGAGACAAAAAAGGGACTGATAGGTTGGTGGGAATATAGCAGTGACCTGTTTGAGGCAAATACCATTGCCAGGATGACAAGTCATTTCAAGACTTTGCTTGCAGCAATTGTTGCCAATCCTGACCAACCCATTAGCGAATTACCTCTGCTAACTGAGACAGAGCAGCATCAGCTGTTGGTGGAATGGACTCGCACCCATAATGATTTCCCAAACAACAAATGTATCCATCAGCTATTTGAGGAGCAAGTACAAATCCATCCAAATGCGGTAGCGGTGGTTTTTGAGAACCAGCAACTTACCTACCAGCAGTTAAACGCCCGTGCCAATCAAATAGCGCACTACTTGCGAAAACTGGGAATCAGTGCGGAGAGTTTGGTTGGCATTTGTGTAGAACGTTCGCTGGAAATGGTAGTGGGTTTGTTGGGCATTCTCAAGGCGGGAGGCGCATATGTGCCCTTAGACCCGCAACTACCCCAAGAGCGATTGCGGTTGATATTGGCACAAACGAAGCCATCAGTGTTGTTGAGCCAACAGCATCTGGTAGAGCGTTTACCAGAGCACAAGGCGCAGGTCATCTGCTGGGAGTCACACCGTTCAGTAATTACACAGCAGAGCGAGGAAAACCCCGTGCATGGGGCAACGCCTGAAAACCTTGCTTACGTGATCTATTCGTCGAGGCAAGGGGTTCAAGTAGAGCATTGCGGGGTAAGTCAGCGTCTGGAATGGCTGCAAAAGACCTTTGTCCTATGTGAGTCTGATGCAGTGTTGGACCAAGCCTCTTTAGCTCAGGATACAGCAGTCAGGGAAATCTTTTGGCCCCTAGTTGTTGGAGCACGTTTGATAATTGCAGATGCTAACAGCCCTGACGATGCCGCCGACTTGCAGCGCCTGATATCCAGTCAAAAGGTGAGCGTAATTGGCTTAGTCCCCAGCGCACTGTCAGCTTTTGTTGCCTTTAGTAGTGGGGATAAAAAGGCGCAATTGAGTTCGCTGCGTTTGGTGCTGTGCAGTGGCGAGCCGTTGCGACGCTCAGTCGCCGAGACGTTCAGAGCGCATTTCAGGTGTGAGTTACACAATCTTTACAGTCTACCAGAGGCAGCAGGAGAGTTGACTAGCAATGCTAGTCAATCCCTCGGCATCCAACAGACCCTGCCCATAGGTCATCCCACTTATCGGTCTGTTTACGTTTTGGATCAGTACTTACAACCAGTACCAGTAGGGGTGAAGGGGGAAATCTATGTTGGCGGCACGGGTTTGGCACGGGGCTACGTCCAGGCTGAGTTGGAGACGGCGCAGCGCTTTGTCAAAAATCCCTTCAGCCAAACCACAGAGGCTCGTTTGTTCAAGACAGGTGAGTTAGGACGCCGCCAAATCGATGGCACACTGGAACTGCTAGGGTCTTGCGATCGGCAGACTTGGATTAAAGGAAACCGCTTAGACCTTGAAGAGGTCGAAGCAGCGTTGTTGGCGGCTCCTTCTGTGGAGGATGCTAAGGTGCTGGTGCGGGAAACAGAAGCTACAGGTTGGCAACTGGTTGCATACGTAGTTTTATCCGGAGCCTTCAATCCAGAGCAGCTGCAATCCCACTTGCAAACCCTTCTGCCAGCTTACATGCTACCGTGTGCCTATGTGCAGTTGTCTAAAGTGCCGTTAACACCAGCCGGACAGGTGGACGAACAAGCCTTGGCAAGTCTTGAGGTAATTGAATCTGACTTGGTGCAAAAATGGGAAGAGCAACTGCAAGCGCTGCCCTCGATTGAACAGGTGGCGGTGGTGGTTACTGAGCAGGTGTTTCGCCTGCCGCCGCTACATCTATCAGACTTGCTTCCTAATTCTCAAGCCACCGCATTTGAAACCAGCGAGTTACTTGCAGGAACAACAGCAGAACTGGGGGAGGCTTTCAATGAGAAATCGGGGTCAAACAAGCCAGCCATCAGTCATGGTCAACCACTACAGCTTCCTGCTGATGCCCCGATGACTGTAGCACAAGCCCTACACCGGGCAGCCAAACACAGCCCAACCAAAGGAATCGTCTACATCCAGTCAGATGGCAGCCAGATCAATCAATCTTATGGGGATTTACTACGGGAAGCGCAGCGAATTCTAGCGGGATTAAGAAAGCTGGGTTTGAAGCCACAGGACAAGGTGATTTTCCAGTTGGAGCAAAATCAAGATTTCATCCCTGCCTTTTGGGGTTGTGTGCTGGGGGGCTTTGTTCCAGTACCGATCGCCATCGCTCCGACCTACTCTGAAGACAACAGTGCCACTCGCAAGCTGGAGAATACTTGGCTGATGCTGGGGCGACCAATAGTACTCACAAGTACACACACCGCAGAGGCGATTAATTCCTGGTCAAAGCAATTGAAGAAAGAAAACTTTCAATTAGCAACGCTTGAGGACTTGCGTCGGTGTGAAGATGACCAAAATTGGCATGTCAGCCAGCCAGAAGATTTAGCGATTTTGCTTTTGACTTCAGGCAGCACAGGCATTCCCAAAGCGGTGATGCAGAGCCATGGTGCTCTTTTAAGCCGTTCGGCAGCTAGCGCTCAAGTCAATAATTTTACCAGCCTTGATGTCTCGTTGAATTGGTTTCCACTCGACCATGTAGGCGGTCTGGTGATGTTCCATGTTCGCGACGTTTATCTCGGTTGCCAACAGATTCATGCTCCCACCCAATTGGTTCTACAAGATCCGCTGTTATGGTTGGATTGGATTGAGCGCTATCGAGCTACAATTACCTGGGCACCTAACTTTGCTTATGGGCTAATCAACGACCGGGCATCTGAGGTCAGCTTGCGTTGTTGGGATCTGTCACAGATGCGATTTATTTTGAATGCGGGCGAGGCGATTGTTGCCAAACATGCCAGAAAGTTCTTGGAGTTGCTAGCTCCTCATGGACTGAGTGCAACTACCATGCACCCGTCATGGGGTATGTCGGAAACCAGTTCGGCTGTGACTTTTGACCACAACTTTTCCCTCGACTCAACGACAGATGAGCAAAAGTTTGTCTCCGTGGGAGCGCCGATTCCAGGGGTTTCCCTACGGATTGTCGATCCCAAAAACCAGGTAGTTCAAGAAAACACGATTGGTTCTCTACAGGTCAAAGGACTGACGGTGACCTCTGGTTACTATCAGAATCCAGAACTCAACCTGGAAGTTTTGACCTCTGACGGTTGGTTTGATACAGGGGACTTAGGGTTTCTACACCAGGGATCTCTGACCATTACTGGTCGCCAGAAAGATGTCATCATCATTAACGCTCTCAACTACTACAGTCATGAAATTGAATCGACAGTAGAAGAGCTTAGTGGTGTCGAGGTTTCATATACCGCCGCCGTAGCCGTCCGGGGTGCTAGTGACCATACAGATAAATTAGCAATCTTTTTCAGTCCCGCAGTCGCCTCGGAGGCAGAGGTTGTCAATCTTATTAAAGAAATCCGCAGCCAAGTTGTTCAAAGCATTGGCATCAATCCAGACTATCTGGTTCCTCTAGAGAAGTCAGCAATTCCCAAAACCGCGATTGGTAAAATCCAGCGATCGCATCTGAGAAACCGCTTTGAAGTTGGTGAGTTCAACGACATTCTCAAACAGCTTGACATTAATACTGGCAATGCCAATACTCTTCCCGACTGGTTTTACCACAAGATTTGGCGTCCCAAAGAAGCAGCAACCTACACTGCTCACCTTCATACAGGTCCTTACCTAGTTTTCTTGGATCGCTTAGGATTAGGAAAATTTATCTGTAGAGAACTCAATCGGCTGAATCAACCCTACATTACTGTTGAAGCAGGGTTAAAATTTGCCCAACTCAATCGCGATTGCTATTGCATTAATCCTCATCAACCCGACCACTATCGGCTGTTACTAGAGTCCCTAAAAGCCGCTAATTTTCGCATCACCCAAATTCTGCACCTATGGACTTATAACGACTATGCTGGGGAAGTTTCCAGCTTAGAAGCTATCGACGAAGCTCAACAGCAAGGAATTTACAGTCTAATGTTTTTGCTACAGGCTTTAGCTAAAGTCCAAGGTTCCGAGCATTCACTCCAGTTGCAAGTGATTTCCAGCCATGCACAGTTCACCTCAAGCGCCGACAAGATTGCTTATGAAAAATCTACGCTTATCGGATTTTTAAAGACAATTCCTCTAGAGTTGTCTTGGTTGCAATGTCGCCATATAGATTTAGAAATTCAGTCTGTGGAGGTGAATGCAGAGCATATTCTTCGAGAACTCCGCATTGCCGGAAGTGATTCGGAAATTGCCTATCGTAACGGTCGGCGTCTTTCCTCGTCTCTTGCCAAAGTAGATATGTTGCAGCAACAAACCCAGGATATTCCCCTCAAGCAAGGCGGAATTTATCTGGTGACAGGGGGATTGGGTGGAATAGGTACATATCTGTGCCAATTTTTGATTAAGGAGTATGGTGCAAAACTGATTACTGTAGGTCGAACAGAGTTGCCAGATAGAACTGAATGGTCGAAGCATCTTGACCAGGAATCACCTCTGGCTAAGCGGATCAAAAATTACCTGGCAATTGAAGCGGCAGGTGGTGAGTTTATTTACAGAGCCGTTGATATATGCAATCTTGATGGTTTGCTTCAGGTTGTTGCTGACGCCGAGTCAATTTGGAATGAACCACTTTCAGGGATTATTCATTTAGCAGGGGAGGGGAATTTAGAGTACCATTGGAAGGTCATGGACGAGCACTGGGTAACGGTGGCAACTCCTGAGACTTTCGATTCTATGTTGCGACCCAAGGTTCATGGCACGTGGACGCTCTACCAACTCATCAAGAATAACTCTCAAGCAGTATTTATTTCTTTCTCTTCAGTAAATAGTGTATTTGGAGGGGCTACCTTTAGTGCGTATTCTGCTGCTAATAGCTTTCTAGATTGTTGTTCTCTGTATCAGCGATATCATTTACATCAACAGACCTACTGTTTTAACTGGGCACTGTGGGATGACTTGGGCATGAGTCAGGGAAATCCCGAATATGCCCGCGATGCTGCTCGCGCTATGGGATACTATATCATCTCAAAACAGCAGGGATTAAATTCTTTGCTCGCTGCTTTGTCTGGCAATCATGCACACCTGATTGTGGGTTTAGATGGCAGCAATCGAAATATTCAACGATACACCGACAGCAATTGTTATGCTATACAGAAGTTAACTGCTTATTTCACTGCTAGCAACAACGATTCCTCATTTGCTAGCTTCTCAGAGTTGATGGTGCGCGATCGCTTCGGGACTAAGAGCAAGAGCGATTTTGTCCAGCTTGAAGAAATGCCCCTCACCGATACAGGGGCAATTGACCGAGAGCAGTTGCTGACTCTGGGCACTCCAGGTCGTGACGCTAGCAAGTGGGTAGGGCCAACAACTGAAGTTGAACGTCAGCTTGCCTTGATCTGGCAACAAGTGCTGAGCGTTGCACAAATGGGTATTTACGATAATTTCTTTGAGTTGGGAGGACACTCTTTGCTGGCTACCCAACTGATGTCCCGCGTGGGAGATGTGTTTCAGTTGGAGTTGCCACTGCGTAGCTTGTTTGAGAATCCAACGGTAGCTGAGTTGGCTAGTGCGATCGTCCAAAGACTAGCGGAGCAAATAGATGACGATATCTTGGCGCAGTTAGAACAACTTGACGATGACCAAGTAAAAGCAATGCTAAAAGCCGAAAATACTTATTAGAGAGGATAATCACTTGAGCAATATTTCTCAACAAATAGCAGATTTGTCTCCAGAGAAGTTAGAACTTCTCTTAAAACTACGTAACAAAAAAAACGAAAACTCACAAAACAAAGAAATAACCCCTCAACGTAGAGAATCTGGCTTATTACCTTTGTCGTTTGCCCAACAACGCTTGTGGTTCCTAGACCAGCTGATGCCGGAGAATCCTTTATACAACATACCTTTTGGATTGTGTCTAAGTGGTCAGTTGGATGTGTTGGCGCTTTCGCGCAGCCTGAATGAAATCATCCGTCGCCACGAAAGCTTGCGCACCTGCTTCCAGACAGTTGATGCACAGCCAACTCAGTGGATTGCTGACTCCTTGGAGTTGACAATGCCAGTCATCGACCTAATTGAGTTGCCTGAAGAAAAGCGTCAGGAGTCAGCCCGCTTCCTGGCTACTGTTGAAGCCCAGCAAGCGTTTGACCTGACTGAGCTACCGTTGCTGCGTGTGAAGTTGTTGCGCCTGACACCCACTGAGCATGTACTGCTGTTTGTCATGCACCACATTATCTCAGACGCTTGGTCGCTCGGAGTATTCAATCGGGAGCTGAGTGTGGTCTACGAAGCCTTGATCTCTGGCAAGCCTTCACCGTTAGCGGAACTTTCGATTCAATATGCTGATTTTGCCGTATGGCAGCAAAGTTGGTTACAACAACAAGCACAAAGGGAACAACTGCAATACTGGCAGCAACAGTTAGCAGATATTCCTTATCTACAGTTGCCCACCGACTACTCCCGACCACCAGTGCAGTCTTTTGCTGGTGCCACACAAATTCTGGAACTCCCCCAGAATCTGAAACAGGCACTGGAAAAACTCAGTAAGCAACAAGGAGTGACTTTGTTCATGACGATGCTTGCTGCCTTCTGTGTGTTATTGCAACGCTACACAGGTCAAACAGATATTGTCGTGGGGTCTCCCATCGCCAACCGCAACCGCAGTAGTTGCGAAGGACTGATTGGCTTTTTTGTCAATACTTTGGTGCTACGTACTGACCTTGGGGGTAACCCCAGCTTTAGTGAGTTGCTCAGTAGGGTGCGGGAAGTAGCCTTGTCTGCCTATGCTCATCAGGATTTACCCTTTGAAAAGCTGGTGGAGGAACTGCAGCCGGAGCGCCACCTTAGTCACAACCCACTGTTTCAGGTGATGTTTGCTGTACAAAATGCGCCGATGGAGGACTTACAACTCAAAGGGTTGCAACTGTCGCGGCTAGAGTTGGAGTACAAAACGACGCGCGTTGACCTGGAGTGGCATGTGTGGGAGCATCCCCAAGGACTTGAGGTCATGGTAGCTTACGCGACAGATTTGTTTGCACACCAGACTATCCAGCGGATGCTAGGGCATTTCCAAACCTTGCTCTCTGGGGTGGTCGCCAATCCACAAGCTAGCCTAAAGCAACTGCCACTGCTGAGTGCGGTCGAACGACATCAGATACTGGTAGACAATGATACAAAAGCAGATTACCCCAAACATCTGTGCATACATCAGTTATTTGAAGCACAGGTGGCGCAGACACCGGATGCGGTGGCGGTGGTGTTTAAAGACGAACAACTTACCTACAATGAGTTGAACATTAAAGCCAACAAAATCGCACACCATCTCCAGTCATTGGGTGTGGGACCGGAGGTGCTAGTCGGGTTGTGTGTGGAACGTTCTTTAGATATGGTGGTGGGACTGCTGGGCATTCTCAAGGCAGGTGGGGCATATGTGCCACTAGATCTGGCGTACCCTCTAGAGCGCTTGGCTTATATGTTGTCAGATGCTTCGGTGTCAGTGCTCCTAACTCAGGCAAAGCAGCAAAACAAGCTTCCCCAACACTCTGCGCGGATCGTCTGTTTGGATTCTAACTGGTCAGAAATTGCCCGAGAAAGCGAGGAGAACCCCACTCGCCAAGTGACGCCCGACAACTTAGCCTATGTCATGTATACCTCAGGCTCGACGGGTAAGCCCAAGGGTGTAAGCATTATACATCGCTGCGTGGTACGGTTAGTTAAAGAAACTAACTATGCCAACTTCAGTGTAGAAGAAGTTTTCCTTCAGCTTGCTCCCATCTCCTTCGACGCCTCAACTTTTGAGATTTGGGGTAGCTTGCTTAACGGTGGACGGCTGGTGGTCATGCCCCCCCACACCCCATCTTTGCAGGAGTTGGCACAAGCTCTTGGGCAATACCAGGTGACAACGCTGTGGCTCACAGCAGGTTTATTCCACCTGATGGTAGACTCGCAGCTTCAGAGCTTAAAAAATCTGCGTCAACTTCTCGCGGGGGGTGATGTCTTATCTGTCCCCCATGTCTTGAAGGTACTTCTGGAACTAAAGGGATGTACTCTGATCAATGGCTATGGTCCGACTGAGAACACAACCTTTACCTGCTGCCACGCGATCACAGATTCTACTCAGTTGGGGAATTCTGTACCAATTGGTCGCCCCATAGCCAATACCCAGGTTTATTTGCTAGACGAAAAGTTGCAACCCGTACCAGTTGGTGTTCCAGGAGATCTCTACATTGGTGGAGATGGACTGGCGCGGGGCTACCTCAATCGTCCCGACTTGACTGCTGAGAAATTTATTAGCAACCCCTTTAGTGACAATCCAAGCGTAAATGTTGCGGGGCGCGACAGCGCACTTCGCCTCTACAAAACTGGCGATCGGGCACGCTACAATTGCGATGGCAACATCGAGTTCCTCGGTCGCCTTGACACTCAGGTGAAGATTCGCGGGTTTCGCATTGAGTTGGGAGAAATTGAGGCTATACTAACCCAGCACCCAGATGTGGAAGAAACTGTAGTTATAGCCAGAGAAAACATTCCGGGCGACAAGCAATTGCTAGCTTATATTGTCTCGAGTCAGGAGACAGCACCCACAATTAGTGACCTGCGCCGTTTTCTCAAAGACAAGCTACCCGAATACATGATGCCATCGGCAATTGTAATGCTGGAAGCTCTGCCCTTGACACCCAACGGCAAAGTAGACCGCTCTGCACTGCCTTCCCCCGAAGCCAGCCGCGCACAATTGATCACAGCTTTTGTTGCCCCCCGCACACCAATTGAGGAAATCTTGGTAAATTTGTGGGCAGAGGTGCTTGGGCTATTGCAGGTGGGCATCCACGACAACTTCTTTGAATTAGGCGGACATTCGCTACTGGCAACCCAACTGATTTCTCGGGTGCGAGATGTTCTCCAGTTGGAGTTGCCGTTGCGCTATTTGTTTGAAGCGCCTACTCCATCTGAGTTGAGCGATCGCATTGCAGTGGCTCAGGGTCAGACCTGTGTTGTGGAATCTTCTGCAATAGTACCTGTGGCACGCAACACCAACTTGCCTTTGTCGTTTGCCCAACAACGCTTGTGGTTCCTCGACCAGCTGATGCCAGCAAATCCTTTCTACAACATGCCCTTTGCATTGCGTCTGGTTGGTCAACTGGATGTGTTGGCGCTGCAGCACAGCCTGAATGAAATCATCCGGCGTCACTCAAGCCTGCGCACCTGGTTCCAAACGGTTGATCAACAGCCGAGGCAGTTAATTGCTGACTTCTGGGAATTAACACTTGCCACCATCGACCTGATTGAGTTGCCTGAGGCAAAGCGTGAGGAACAAGTCCGCCAGCTTGCTAGGATTGAAGCCGCCCAACCCTTTCATCTAACTGAGTTACCGTTGCTGCGGGTGAAGTTGTTGCGTCTCGCACCGACTGAGCATGTGTTGCTGTTGGTGATGCACCACATTGTATCAGACGGATGGTCGATTGGAGTGTTCAATCGGGAGTTGAGTGTACTCTACCAAGCCTTTGTTGCTGGCTTGCCTTCGCCGTTACCAGAACTTTCGATTCAATATGCGGATTTTGCTGATTGGCAGAGGCATTGGTTACAACAATCAGCACAAACCGAACAACTGCGATACTGGCAGCAACACTTGGCAGATATTGCTTATCTACAGTTGCCCACCGACTACCCCCGACCGCCAGTACAGTCTTTTGCAGGTGCCATAGAAATACTGGAACTCCCCCTGAATCTGAAACAGGCACTAGTGAAACTCAGCCAGCAACAAGGAGTCACCTTGTTTATGACTCTGCTTGCTGCCTTCTGTGTGTTATTGCATCGCTACACAGGTCAAACAGATATTGTGGTGGGGTCTGCGATCGCCAACCGCAACCGCTCTGAGATTGAATCCCTGATTGGCTTTTTTGTCAACTCTTTGGTGTTGCGTACTGACCTTGTCGGTAATCCCAGCTTTAGTGAGTTGCTCACTAGGGTGCGGGAAGTAGCCTTGTCCGCCTATGCCCATCAAGATTACCCCTTTGAAAAGCTGGTGGAGGAACTACAGCCTGATCGCCACCTCAGTCACAACCCACTGTTTCAGGTGGTGTTTGCTCTACAAAATGCCCCGATGGAGGAATTACAACTCAAAGGACTGCAACTGTCGCAGCTAGAGTTGGAGTACAACACGACACACGTTGACTTGGAGTGGCATGTGTTGGAACATCCCCAAGGACTTGAGGTTGTGGTAGCTTACGCGACGGATTTGTTTGCTCCCGAAACTATTCGGCGGATGTTAGGGCATTTCCAAACCTTGCTCTTTGGAGTGGTTGCCGATCCACAAGCTAGCCTAAAGCAACTGCCATTGCTGAGTGCCGTCGAACGACATCAGATACTGGTAGACAATGATACAAAAGCAGATTACCCCAAACATCTGTGCATACATCAGTTATTTGAAGCACAGGTGGCGCAGACACCGGATGCGGTGGCGGTGGTGTTTAAAGACGAACAACTTACCTACAATGAGTTGAACATTAAAGCCAACAAAATCGCACACCATCTCCAGTCATTGGGTGTGGGACCGGAGGTGCTAGTCGGGTTGTGTGTGGAACGTTCTTTAGAGATGGTGGTAGGACTGTTGGGCATTCTCAAAGCTGGTGGTGCATATGTACCACTAGACCCTGCCTACCCAACTGAGCGATTGGCGTTTATGCTAGAAGACGCCTCTGTGTCGGTACTGCTGACTCAACAGCGTTTGTTGCCATTGCCAAGTCTTGGGGTGAAAGTAGTCTGCCTGGATGGGGGGTGGGAGAAAAGCGGTGACGGTTGTGCTTTACAGCACTGCCAACAGATAGAAAATAATCCCAGCAGTGGTGCGTGTGCCGACAACCTCGCTTATGTGATTTATACTTCAGGCACCACAGGTTTACCCAAGGGGGTAATGGTTCAACATCGCGGATTGTTAAATCTAGTTTTTTGGCATCAACAAGCGTTTGCCGTTTCACCCCAGGATCGAGTTACTCAAATTGCCACAGTGGCATTTGACGCCTGCGGCTGGGAAATCTGGCCCTATCTGACGGCGGGAGCCACCATCCACTTTCCAGATGAAGAAACCCGTCTAGATCCACTGCGACTGCGTGATTGGCTGGTGTCAAACGCTATCACCATGAGCTTCCTACCAACACCTTTGGCAGAAAAGATTTTGCTTCTAGAGTGGCCAAAGCAGGTAGCTTTACGAACATTACTCACAGGTGGGGACAAACTTAATCAATATCCTCATGCTAGCCATCCGTTTGTGGTGGTGAATAATTACGGTCCTACGGAAAATACCGTTGTCACCACTTCCGGTCCTGTTCCAGTCAGCAAGCAAGCTGAGCGTTTACCGACCATTGGTCGCCCCATTGGCAACACATCTGTTTATCTGCTAGATGAGCATTTACAACTAGTGCCCATTGGTGTCCCTGGTGAACTGTACATTAGCGGTGATGGACAAGCCAGAGGATACCTCAACCGACCCGAGTTAACCGCTGAAAAATTCATCCCCAATCCCTTGACTAATCAACCGGGGGCACGTCTTTACAAAACCGGAGATCGGGCACGCTACAATAGAGATGGCAACATTGAGTACTTAGGTCGCATTGACCACCAAGTGAAAATACGCGGATTCCGCATTGAGTTAGGAGAGATTGAAGCCTACCTCAGCCAACACCCAGCAGTGCGAGAAACTGTAGTCATCGCCCGTGACTTCGGGAGCGATAAACGCATAGTAGCTTATATTGTCCCCCATTCCCAGAGCGCACTTAAAATTGAGAACTTGTGGGAGTTCCTAAAACAGAAGCTGCCCGAATACATGGTGCCATCTGCTTTCGTCATGTTGTCAGCCCTGCCCTTGACACCCAATGGTAAAATAGATCGCCAGACGTTACCCGTACCAGAAGGTTCTCACGCTCGTTTGTCAACAACTTATGTGGCACCTCAGAGTCAGCTAGAACAAAGCATCGCTACAATTTGGCAACGGGTATTACACCTACAAAAGATGGGAATACACGACAACTTTTTTGACTTAGGTGGACATTCACTACTCCTAGCAGAGGTTCATAGCCAACTGCGATCGCTTCTTCACAAAGAGGTCTCAATTGTCGAACTTTTTAAGTATCCAACTATCAGATCTTTGGCTAACTATTTAAGTCAGAAGCAAAGCGAACAATCCTCTTTTGAGCAAAACCACCAGCGAGCTAATAAGAAAAAAGAAGTTATTAATCGACACAAGCAACATCGGCTACAGAAGGGATAAAAATAATGGATAATGACACATTTAACTCTCTAGAAGGCATAGCCATCATCGGTATGTCTGGTCGGTTTCCTGGTGCAAAAAATGTGGAGGAGTTCTGGTATAATCTGAGAGACGGTTTGGAATCCATTTCATTCTTCTCCCAAGAGGAACTGGAGTCCGCAGGCATTTCAAAAGAAGTCGTTGGCAACCCTCAGTATGTCAAAGCCAACGCTGTACTCGAAAATATTGAGTTGTTTGACGCAAAATTTTTTGGCTTGAATCCAAAAGAAGCTCAAATCACAGATCCACAACACCGCCTGCTTTTAGAGTGTGCGTGGGAGGGGCTAGAACAAGCTGGCTACGACCCAGAAACATACAAGGGTTCCATAGGGGTTTATGCGGGTGCAGGGGGATTCAACAGCTATTTTTTAAATAACCTTTATCCAAACAGTGACTTGAGACAATCCATCGGCGATTATCAAATGATCATTGCCAATGACAAAGATTTTCTATCCACACGAATTTCTTACAAATTAAACCTAACTGGACCAAGTTTTACGGTTCAAACCGGTTGCTCTACTTCATTAGTAGCCATCTGTATTGCCTGCCAAAATTTGCTCTCTTACGAATGTGATATGGCTTTGGCAGGGGGTGTTTCCATCAGGGTTCCTCAAAAGACAGGATATTTTTACCAAGAGGGGATGATTGCTTCTCCCGATGGACACTGTAGAGCTTTTGATGCTAAGGCAAAGGGAACTGTTGGTGGCAACGGTGTAGGAATTGTGGTTCTGAAAAGATTGTCAGATGCGATCGGCGACGGAGACTACATTCATGCTGTAATCAAAGGCTCAGCCATCAATAATGACGGTTCAAACAAAATTGGTTACACAGCACCAAGTGTAGATGGTCAAGCACAAGTGATTGCCCAAGCTCTAGCGAATGCTGGAGTTGATCCTGAAACCATCACTTATATAGAAGCCCATGGAACCGGCACTCCCTTGGGAGACCCAATAGAAATCGCTGCGCTGACACAGGTTTTCTCAGCCTACACCCAAAACAAGGGCTTCTGTGCGATCGGTTCGCTGAAAACCAATATGGGGCATCTGGATACTGCTGCGGGTGTCACAGGCTTAATTAAAACAGTGCAAGCACTCAAACATCAGATGCTGCCACCCAGCCTGCACTTTGAGCTACCCAACCCAGAAATTGATTTCGCCAACAGCCCCTTTTATGTCAACACCACACCTGACGTATGGAAGACAAATGGGACTCCCCGGCGTGCTGGGGTAAGTTCTTTTGGCATCGGTGGAACTAATGCCCATGTGATCATGGAAGAAGCCCCTTTTGTAGAAACCCCAACTGCGTCTCTAGATTCGAGACCTTGGCAGTTGCTGGTGCTATCCGCAAAAACTAGCTCTGCACTCGATACTGCAACTGCGAATCTAGTTAAGTACTTCCAGCAGCATTCTGAACTAAACCTCCCTGATGTGGCTTACACGCTAGGTGTAGGTCGAAGGGGCTTTGACCATCGACGCATATTGGTTTGCCGTGACTTGCAAGATGCTGTAAATGCACTTTTGACAAAAGAGGCGAAACGAGTTTTTACCAACGATCAGGAATCCCAGTCGCCACCAGTCGTATTTATGTTTTCCGGACAGGGATCGCAGTACGTGAATATGGCGTTGGAACTCTACCAGGTTGAGCCGACATTTCGCGAGCAAATTGATCAATGCTCTGAACTCCTCAAACCTCACTTGGGACTTGACCTGCGCGATATATTGTATCCCAACCCTGAGCGGGTCGAAGAAGCTGCACGGCAACTGGAGCAGACTGCTTTAGCACAGCCTGCGCTGTTTGCGATTGAGTACACCCTAGCTCAGGTGTGGATGTCTTGGGGGGTGCATCCAATGGCGATGATTGGTCACAGCATAGGTGAATATGTAGCAGCTTGTTTGGCTGGTGTTTTCTCCTTAGAAGATGCCTTGTTCCTAGTAGCTACACGAGGTAAATTGATGCAGCAATTGCCCTCTGGGTCAATGCTCGCCGTTCCACTACCAGAACAACAGGTGCAATCCCTTTTAGATGTAGAGACGTTCCATGGAACGTCTCTACAAATTGCTGCGATTAACGGACCATCGCAATGCGTAGTTTCGGGTGTCACGGAAGCAGTGAATGCCTTGCTCTTGATGCTACGAGAACAAGGCGTGGAGTGTCGCCCTCTGCACACCAGTCATGCCTTCCATTCTGTGATGATGGAGCCCATGTTGGAGCTATTCACTCTTGCGGTGAAAAAAGTCAACCTCAAACCACCTAATATTCCCTATTTGTCCAATGTTAGTGGCACTTGGATTACGGCGGACGAAGCAACAAATCCCAGCTATTGGGCAAAGCATCTGCGCTCATGTGTGAGCTTTGCAGATGGCTTGCAACAGTTGTTAAAACAACCAGATCGCATCTTGTTAGAAATTGGACCTGGTAGAACATTAAGTACATTCGCAAAACAACATCTTGATCAAGCAGATAGGGAGCTTGTACTCTGTTCGTTACGCCATCCCAAAGATAAACAGTCGGATATAGCTTTCTTGCTCACTACTTTGGGCAAACTCTGGCTCACAGGAGTTAAGGTAGATTGGTCTGGATTTTATACCCATGAACGACGCCACCGTATCCCCTTGCCGACGTATGCTTTTGAGCGTCAGCGTTACTGGATTGACCCACCTGGCATTGACCAACCAATGCCACTCCCATCCTTAGAAAATACGGAATACTCCCAAAAAGTAGAGTCAATCCCAATTCACTCAAGACCGAATTTGCACAATGCCTATGCTGCTCCAACAGATGAGGTGGAGCAAACCCTCGTCCATATCTGGCAAGAATTCCTCGGGATCAAGCAGGTGGGAATCCACGATGACTTCTTTGAATTGGGTGGAGACTCCCTAGTAGCAGTTCAGCTTCTAACCAAGTTAGGCAAAACCTTTCAAAGGTCGTTATCTTCTCATAGCCTAATGCAGGCATCTACTATTGCAGCGTTAGCTGAATTAATTAAACAAACTCCATCACAGCCTAAGATTTCTACCCAACAACCAAGTGCCTCGGTTCCAGAGGTGCTAGTGGAAATTCAGCGCGGTTGCTTTCAACAACCCTTTTTCCTAGTGCATCCAGTAGGCGGACACGTCTACATATACCGCGATTTGGCACGTTATCTCGGCTCAGATCAAACTATTTATGGGATACAAGCACTAGAAGTGGATGGGAAAACAAATCCCTTTGCCAAAGTTGAGGACATGGCGGCTCACTATATTGAAGCGCTGCGTGTCCTCCAACCGAATGGTCCATATTTTCTGGGAGGGTCTTCCTTTGGAGGCACGGTTGCCTTCGAGATGGCACAGCAACTCCACGCGCTAGGTCAAAAGGTAGCACTGCTAGCCCTAATAGATACCCCTGGACCCGGTCAAATGCCAGCGCCAGTGGAAGAAGATGAAACGGCAATCCTCGTTTACATACTAAGTGTTGGGTCGAACCTTTCCGTTTCATTGTCCGACCTCCGGCAGCTTGAACCCGAAGAGCAACTACTCTACTTTTTGGAGCAGATGAAGATTGCTAACAAAGTAGTGCTTCCTAATTTCGGACTGCCAGAGATTCGCCGCGAACTCGATCTTTTCAAGGTGCATGCCCAAGCCATGCGAAACTACGTACCGCAAACTTATCCGGGTCAAGTCATCTTCTTCCGTGCCAATCAACGGGATACAATCAATCCCCAAAATCCAGAATTAGCTTGGAGTGAGCTTGCTACTGGAGGGATAGAAGTAATAGAAGTGCCGGGAAATCATATCACCATGAATTATCCTCCCCATGTTCAAATTCTAGCCGAACAGTTGCAGACCTACCTCAACCATGCAAGACAGTTAATTAATCAGTAGTTCTCTTTTATCACTCTTAACTTGAACAAACTCTTATGGCTCGATTTTTGTTTTGTGTTTACGGTGCAGCAGGGCATATACACCCAACTTTACCAGTGGCGATCGCCCTTAAGCAGCGCGGACATGAGGTTGCCATACTAACCGCTGTCAAATATGCCAACGTTGTCAGCAATTTGGGGTTGACTTATATGGCACCGCGTGCATGGGAAGCGACTCTGGACTGGATAAAGCCCATAACCCGCCCACCGACTCTCCCGGAAGTCCTTCTAAAGTTACCACGGTCAAAGGCGATGATCAGAAGCTTCTTTGCCAACGTTGCTCTTCCACAAGCTCGTGACCTTCGAGAGAACATGAGAAACTGGTTGCCTGATGTGTTGGTTGGTGGCGAGGCGACCTATGGGGTTTCACTGGTTGCACAGAAGGAAGGAATTCCTTGGGCCGTACATTCCGGTTTTATAACATGTCCCCTACCCTCCCGCGATCTTCAACCATGGGGTTTAGGTACTGCGCCACCGCAGACTCTGATTCAACGCCAGAAAGCTCGTCTTCTACGCCACTTCGTTGGTCTTGTAACACGCTCTAGTTTGCAAGAGTGGAAAACAGTTCGTGCCGCTGAGGGACTTCCCAGCGATGATGTTTCGTGGCAAAACAACTTACTTTTACCCTATTTGCTCTCGCCCTATCTGCATACTATCCCTAGCAGCACTGCCTTCGACTTTCCCGGCACCGACCTACCTCCGCAAGTGCATTACGTTGGTCCTTGTTTATGGAAGGAAAGTAATGAAGCGGCAATTTGGGAGAATCCCTTTAAGGACCACAAGCCGCTGATTTATTGCACCGCAGGCACAGTTCACAACGCCCTCGACTTCTTTCGCACTGTGGTAGCAGCAGCGGCAGGACAAGAGTTTAATCTATTCGCCACTTTAGGAAAAAACAACGATCCGGCATCCCTCGGTACACTGCCACCTAACGTTCGTGCGGAATCATATGTCCCGCAACACCTAATTTTGCCGCACGCTACAGCAGTACTCTGCAACGGCGGTAGCGGCGCGACCATGGCAACTTTACTTGCGGGTAAGCCACTGGTAGTGGTTCCTCAAGCCGCTGATCAGCCAGAGAACGCTCGCCGCTGCCACGAGGCTGGTGTTGGCGAGTTTGTTTCCGCTAGAGCCTGTACGCCGAAGACACTACGTGCCGCAATACTGCGCGTGCTTTCCGATAATTCCTACAGCACCGATGCAAAACGCTTGAGTGCGACCTTATCAGCGCTCGATGGTCCGAGTCATGCAGCTCAACTGCTGGAACAACTAGCAAAGACAAAGCAGCCAGTAACTACCGTTTAATACAACACTAGATTAGTGAGAAACAGACAATGAATTCAAATCGGTTTTGGGAAATGCAAGCAGTGAATAGTCTCGAAAGAGAACAACTGCGACAACACTTAGCTCAGCGAAAAGAACAACCAGCAGAGACAATCGAGGAAAAGGAGATACAACAGTATCTACAACAGCTTGCACACCAAGTAAGCTTGCTGCTGTTGCAGGAGCCAACCCTTACTGACTGTGCTGTATTAGTGAGGGAAACGGCAACCTGTCAACCCGAATTAGTTGCTTACATTGTCTCCAGTCTGCCTGTATCCCCAGCCCAAATCCAATCCCAATGGCAAGGGATTGTGCCAAAAGCTTTGCAGCCAAAAGCTTACGTGCCAGTTTCCACCATACCCCTAACAGATACAGGACAGGTGGACTCAGCCACTCTAACCAGTTTAGAAGTGATTGACTCTGACTTGATGCAACGTATAGAACAGGAACTACAGTCATTGTCAGAAGTTGATCGGGTGGCGGTGGTAGTTGAGCAACTGGTAAAGAGTATCCCCCCTCTCCATTTAGAGGATTTGCTCAGCCACACTCAAGCGATCACAGTTGAAGATAGCCAGCCTCAGGCACAAGCAACCACACCCACCGAGAAAATAGAAAATCAGCGATGCCTGCCGGGGGCTACGCCAACGCCAGAGGCAAAAAAGCTAGCCATCACTTACGGAGAACCCCTGCACTACCCCCAAGACGCTCCAAAAACTTTAGGGGAGGTACTCCAACTCGCCGCGCAACAGTCAACTAAAGGTATCGTATACATTCGGTCGGATGGCAGCGAGAAAATTCAATCGTATCAGCAATTGTGGCAGGATGCACAAAGAATTTTAGCAGGGTTGAAAAAGCTAGGACTCAAGCCCCAAGACAAAGTAATTTTTCAACTAGAACACAATCAAGATTTCATCCCAGCTTTTTGGGGCTGCGTGCTGGGGGGCTTTGTGCCGGTGCCAATAGCAATCGCTCCAACCGAAGAGCAAATCAACAGTACTACCCGCAAACTTCAGAATACTTGGCAGATGCTGGGGAAACCCCTTGTGCTGACAGACGCTTCTTACTATCCTAAGATTTGTGGTTTGTCAAGGCTTTTGCATTTAGAAAACTTTCAAGTTGAAACTATTGATCAGCTGCGCGACTGCGAACCGGATCTAAACTGGCATAGCAGCCAGCCAGAGGATTTGGCGATTTTACTTTTGACTTCTGGAAGCACAGGTACGCCTAAAGCTGTAATGCAGAGTCACAGCAGTTTGATCGGACGTTGTGCTGGTACGGTTGCGATGAACAGTTTTACACAAGAGGATGTCTCTTTAAATTGGTTTCCCCTCGACCATGTTGGGGGAATCATCATGTTCCATGTCCGGGATGTTTATCTAGGTTGCCAGCAAATCCATGCTCCCACAGAATTAGTTTTGCAGGAACCGACAAGATGGTTAGATTGGATTTCCCGTTATCGAGCCACGATTACCTGGGCACCGAATTTTGCCTATGGTCTGATCAATGAGCAACTAGAAAAGCTAAAAACCCAGTCCACTCCCACATGGGATTTATCTTCAATGCGATTCATCCTCAATGGAGGTGAAGCTATCGTTGCTAAAACAGCAAGAAGATTTTTGCTGTTACTGGAATCATATCAACTGCCTACCACGGCAATGCACCCTTCATGGGGAATGTCTGAGACATCTTCAGGAGTTACCTTTTCTGACAGTTTTTTGTTGAACTCAACTACAGATGAACAAAAATTTGTAGAAGTGGGATCGCCTATTCCCGGATTTGCCGTGCGGATTGTAGATACCCAAAACCAAGTCGTTGAGTCCGAGACAATTGGCAGGGTGCAGGTAAAAGGTGCTTCCGTCACTTCTGGTTACTACCAAAATTCCCAAGCTAACCAAGAAGCTTTTACATCTGATGGCTGGTTTAACACGGGAGATTTAGGATTTCTTCGTCAAGGATGTTTAACTATTACCGGGCGGCAGAAAGATGTAATTATCATCAATGGACTTAACTACTACTGCCACGAAATCGAAGCCGCCGTTGAAGAAGTTGAAGGGGTAGAAGTCTCTTATACAGCTGCCTGTGCAGTCAGAGAACCTAGAATTAATACTGATAAATTAGCTATCTTTTTCAATACTTCTTTTTCGGACGATGGCAGTTTGGTGAATCTCCTGAAGGAAATTCGCACTTGTGTAGTTAACAGCGTGGGAGTAAATCCAGATTATTTAATTCCAGTAGATAAGGAAATTATTCCCAAAACAGCCATTGGCAAAATCCAGCGTACTCAACTGAGCCAACGCTTTTTGGCAGGAGAGTTTCAAGCAATTCTTAAACGGATTGATATATTACTGGGCAATGCCAATACCATTCCTGACTGGTTCTACCGTCAAGTTTGGCAGCCAAAAGGCACAGTTACTTTTAATAATTATTCTCTGCCTTTAAGAAATTCCACTCTAATATTTCTCGACCCTTGCGGATTGGGAGCATATTTATGTCAAATACTCTCAGAGCATAATCTGCCCTACGTAAGTGTCTGTTGCGGAGCGGATTTTCTTCAAATCAGTCGCGATCGCTATACAATCGCTCCCGGTAAAGCAGACCATTATCAAATCTTGCTCGAATCTCTGGCAGCAGATAACATTGTGATTGGGCAGATTCTTCACCTCTGGACTTACGACCAGTATATTAGCGTCAAAAGCCTTGATGCTCTCGAACAAGCGCAAGAACAAGGAATATACAGTTTATTGTTCTTAGTTCAAGCAACAGCCAAAGTTCTGGGTTCTGAGCATGGTGTTCAGTTGCTATTCATTTCCTCCCATATCCAGTCCGTTTTGTCAACTGACCCGATAGCTTATGAAAAATCCACAGTCTTGGGGCTGCTGAAAACCATTCCCCAAGAACTGCCCTCGTTGAACTGTCGCCACATCGATTTGCCGTTTGATCTAGTTGAAACAAATGGGGCTTATATTTTACAAGAACTCCTCGTCCCGACAAAAGAACCAGAGATAGCCATCAGGAATGGGCAGCGTTTTGTTCCGCGTTTGGAAAAAGTGAATCTGCACGAACCAAAGCAAGAAATACCCTTCAAGCAAAGAGGAATTTATCTCCTCAGCGGAGGACTGGGAGGTGTGGGTATCCAAATTGCCCAGTATCTGCTGAAATATTACCAAGCTCGGCTACTGTTGGTAGGAAGAACTCCTTTACCGGAAAAAAGAACCTGGAATGCCCATCTAGAGGCAGGAGATGCTATTTCGCAGCGGATTAAAGCTTACGAAGAACTACAGATGCTTGGGGGAGAAGTCATTTACTCTGCCGCTGATATCTGTGACTTGGAACAGTTGCTGACAATCGTCGAAAAAGCTAAATTCCGATGGGGCAAAGATCTAGATGGGGTAATCCATCTAGCTGGAACATTCCACGAGCAACATGTGGTTGAAGAAACCCAGGAGAACTTAGCAGCAGTGCTGCGTCCCAAGATGTTGGGTACTTGGATGCTGCATCAACTGATCAAAGACAATGCAGACAGCATTTTTATCAACTTTTCTTCCGTAAACGGTTTCTTTGGAGGCAAGGCTGTAGGCGCTTATGCTGCTGCCAATAGTTTTCTTGATCGCTTTTCCCATTACCAAAAAGACAACAGTGCATTACGCAGCTATTGTTTTGCTTGGAGTATGTGGGATGAGACAGGGATGAGTCAAGGGTATCAGATGAAGAATCTAACCCGCGCCAAAGGTTACTATGCCATGGCCTCCTCCCAAGGGCTATCTTCAATGCTTGCAGGGTTAAACCATGACCAAGCGTACTTATTGATAGGTTTAGATGGCAACAACCAAAACATTCGACGTTTGGAGTCCGAAGCTCTTGGTTTGCAGAAATTAACTGCCTATTTCACTGCTAATAGCAGTTCTTCCGTTGTTAAATTAGCAGACTGTCGGGTGCAAGACCGCTTTGGAACTCACAGTACCTGCAACTTAGTACAGCTATTAGAAATGCCCCTCACCTTAAGCGGCGCAATTGATCGAGACGAATTGGTGCGACGGTTTATTCGTCACGAAGCAGGGGAGTACGTAGCACCTCGCAACCAGGTAGAACGAAAAATTGCGCAAATTTGGCAGCAAGTTTTAGGCACACCGCAAATAAGCATACATGACAACTTTTTTGAACTGGGGGGAAACTCCCTTCTGGCTAGTCAATTAATTTCTCGCTTGCGCGACGCTTTCTCTGTTGAGTTGTCTTTACAGCGTTTATTTGCGTCTCCTACTGTAGCTGACTTAGCTGATAACCTTGAGGCACTGCGAACTACAGCAGAAGAGGGGGGCGCACTTATTACAGCGATCGGCAAGGAAACTAACTTACCGCTTGTTCCGGTTTCACGAGATAGAAACTTACCTCTGTCTTTTACACAAGAGTCGGCCTGGGGAGCAAACCAGTTTCTACCACATAGTAGCTTTTTAATACTTTCTTTTTGCATACACTTCACCGGCTGCCTCAATGTTAAGTCCCTAAACCACAGCCTTAACGAGATTGTTCAACGTCACGAATCATTGCGGACAAACTTTGCTGAGGTGGATGGTAGCCTTGTGCAGATTATTACCCACAACCTCAATATGAAATTGCCAGTGGTGGATCTCCATGAGCTTCCAAATCAGGCGCGGGACAAAGAAGCACAGCGGCTGGCTACAGAGGAATCCGAGCGTTCCTTTGATCTAGCCTGCGACCCGTTGGTGCGATTTACTTTATTACGGCTCCAAGATGAGAAGTCTGTGCTGCTAGTGAACATACACCACATTATCTTAGATGGGTGGTCTATGAATATATTCATGAGAGAGTTAATGATACTCTATAAGTCCTTCTCCACGGGCTTGCCCTCACCTCTACAGGAACTGCCCATTCAATACGCTGACTTTGCCATTTGGCAGCGCGAGCAGATGCGGGCATTACTGGAGAAACAGGTGGCATATTGGAAGCAGCAGCTAGGTGGCAATCTAACTATGCTGAACTTACCAGCAGACAGACCCAGACCACCAGTTCCGTCCTTCCAGATTGGCACACAGATTTGCATACTGCCCAATGTCCTCACACAAAAGCTGAAGGCGCTTTCCAAAAGGGAAGGAGTGACGTTGTTTGTGATTTTACTGGCAGCATTGAAGACTTTACTATACCATTATACTGAACAGCCTGACATTCTAGTAACTGTGCCTGTTGCTAGTCGTAGTCGCACAGAGCTTGAAGGGTTAATAGGCTTCTTTTCTAATACGCTGATCATACGTACTGAGCTTTCTTTAAACTCGACATTTAAAGAGTTGTCGAGTCAGTTGCAACAGGTGACGAACTCAGCTTATACACACCAGGAACTACCATTTTCAAAGCTGTTAGAAGAGCTAGAGTGGGATTTGATACAGAAGCCAATATTACAGGTATGGTTTAACATGATTAGTGATTTCAGTAATTTAGACGACAATGAAGTTAAAGTACCAGGACTAGAAGTCGAGAGCCAATTTATGTACGGTAGGATTGGGTTAAGTTTTGATTTATTCGTGATTGTTAGCCAACAAAAAGGGTTGCTCCATCTGGCGTGGAGCTACAGTAAGGATTTGTTTGATGCCACTACTATTGACCGAATGGCGGGAAATTTCCAGCTTTTGTTGGAAAATATTGTCGCTAATCCACAACAGCAGTTATCCAATTTACACTACTAAAAGTGTTAGACGCTCACGATCTGGCGCTGACAAGAAAGGATGAAAGAACACCCTATTCATTTACTATAACTTTACTGTTGGTATCACTATGGCAACAATGGGAAAATACTGTAAAGCTTACTTGCTCAAGAATTTACGTCAGTTCAGTCAGTGGACTGAGAGGATTGAAAACGTTAAAAAAGAGAACAAACAGGTTGATGGCAAGGAAGTTGAAGTAAATCGGGATTTAACCGATGATGACATTTTCTATCTCCAAGAAAACTATGTTGTCACAGATGGCATTTTCAAAGATGAAAACATCATTTTTGATAACGTGACTCCTGAATGGAAAGACTTTTGTACAAACACGCTCTTGTTTGAAATTCCAGTTTACGAACCTGTCGCCAAGTCTTGACAACGCCAAATCGCCGCAATTGAATTGAAGAAAAGAAAAAGCAGAAACCGCCATGAACGAGTTAGTGCAACGATTATCCCAAGGAAATCACCCGGTTGAAGCCAGCTTAAGACCAGAAAAAACTGTAGCAGCACTCAAAGAGAGTATTGACCGAGGGTACGTACATATTAAATTCACAAACACAAAGGGTGGCACTGAATTGGGGGTAAAACTCGATCCAGAGGCTTCCAATCTTAACGAAGCTGACTTCGAGCATCAAGCGGGAAAGGTTCACCTAGTTGGAAACTTAACGCTTAATTACGAGAAAGTTCGAGCAGTAGCAGATATTGACCTCCAAACACTAGCAGGATCGGGACATCTCGAACCAATAGAAGCGTGATATGTACTGTCATGCAGGGTGTAGACGAGAAGCCGACCCCTGAGTTTTGTCATGTAAAACTAATGAACTAACAGGAGAAGACAATGAATAGAGATGACACTCTAAGTAGGTCGGCGCGAAAAAACCAAACTATGTCATTGCGAGCGAAACGAAGTGGAGCGTAGACTCCGAAGGAGGCTTCCCGAAGGGTAGCAATCGCAAGGGTTTTGAATGACTTTACATTCTGTTACATAGTTATATTTATTTATGCCGACCTAGTTATAGCAATCCTAAATAGATATCTGGTGAAAAACATGTAGAGACGCGATCAGTCGCGTCTCTACAAGGGTTGTAGACAACTTATAATTAATTTCTGGAGATGTCTAATGATCAGAGCAACTAGACTGCCGCGCTTCGCTCGCAGCGCTACGCGATTTATTTATGGAAAATGAAAAATATGTCCGATAGAGACACGTAGTGCAAGAAATACTACGTCCTTATTACAAGCCCCAGACCGCCACGCTCCGCTCGCGGCGCTACGCGATTTATTGATCGGGCAAAATGTTTGACTTTTGACTTCGCCCCCTTGGGGCGCGTGACATCTTTTAGTCCGAATCCACCCGCGACTTGCAGCCCAGTCCGCTTATCTGTTGAAGTCAGTATTTAACCTCAACCTTAAGTCAGCATTAGAATTAATCACAACCACTTGATTAGGAGCGCTGCGATCAACAATACCCCCAATTGTTGCGCCAGTGGCTGCGCCCGCGATGACTTTGCTGGCGGAAATGGTTCGATTACCTGTGATTCCAGAAATTCCCGTTGCGGCTACCGCTCCAAGTGCTGCATCTCTCGCAGCCAAAAGAACGTTACGATTCTGATTTGCTCCTACAGCAGAACCAACAACTGTACCAGTCAAGACTTTTAATGCCGTAATGTGTTTATTACCCGTGATTGCAGAAATTCCGGCGGCGGCGGCTGACCCCAATGCAGCGTCCTCTAGAATAGCAGTGAAGTTAGGATCCCGGACATTTTTGGTAGTCGTAATCGGTTGAGAGGAGGCGTTAATTGGAAACTGCTGACCATTAATAATCAACTGACTAGCAACAAACTGGGAGCCACCAGTTGTTGGTTGCAGTTGACCGACAAGTTGACTACCAGCAGGGATGACTACATTTCCCTGATTATTCTTGACATTAGTTGTAACTGTTAATGTCAAAGGTGCAGTTTCCTTAGGGCTAACAATGATCCGCTTAGCATTAGGATACTTGACTGGAATGACAGTTCCAGACGGAAGCAATGCCGCTGTTGAAAAGCTAGTATTACCTGCAATATACTGCCCTGGAATCACAGAAGCCTGCCCAGAACCAGTTAAAGCTTGACATAAGAAAGCTGACACTTCAGCTCGACTAGCTAATTGATTGGGATTGAGGTACTTAACATCGGGATAATCAACCACAAGACGTTTTTCAGTTGCTGCGGCTATTCCATTATCGGCATACGAGGGAATCGTATTTGCATCGGCAAAATTAGCATTCAATGTCGTAGTCACAGACTGAGTCGGATAATAATTTAACCCACTAGCTAAAGCCACCAACACTTGAGCACGAGGAATATTTTGGCTAGGACGGAAGACTTTACCAGGATAGCCTGATAAAAATCCCGTTTGAGAAGCTGTTTCAATCGCAGTATAAGCCCAGTAATTCGAGGGGACATCTACAAATTGAACTGCAGAGCGAGTTTTTTGTGCGTTTGGGAAAGCTTTGCCAAGCATTGCTGAAAACTCAGATCGGGTCACAGATGCATTAGGTCGGAAAGTCCCATCCGGGTAGCCACTAATAATACCTTGATCAGCTAGTTGTCTAATACATGATTGGGACCAGTCGCCTTGAACATCGCTAAACGTAGTTTGAGCTAATGTTGGTTTCGCTATCACCAAAGGTGTAACTGCATTAGTCATCAAGACCAATCCAACTATTAAGGTAGATCTAGACTGTAATTTGGTAGCTCTAAACATTGAAATTATCACCTCAATTAATAGTTAATCTCTGGTTTAACTAGATGCTATAACCACTAAAATGCTCTAGGATTTTTTCTCCTTGGAGGAGTGGATCAATACCCTTTCTACTTGCCGACGCCCAGATCCTCGGTGTGACATATTACTTATAATGATCTTTAGCAACACTTGTTTTCTCTAGCTTCACCCCGGGAACTGCAAACTACCTCAGTAGCAATAACGAATTTTAGCCGTGGCTGATGAAGAGAAAGCGAGCGCTCTCACGCTTTTACGTAGTTAATGTAAAAAATAACACTATTTGTTCCCTGGGTTAGTCGGGGACGTGCGATCGCATAATGGAAAAAGCCAGAAAAAAACCGAAGAACAAATGATTGAACCACAAGTAAGTTCCTTCGACAACATCAGTCCCACGGCTTTGATGGTGGCTCATGCCACTTGGGGATTGACCCTGATGTTTTTCATAATCCAAAGTTGGGGGCTTGTACCCTTAATGAATTAATTATTAATTAATTTAGGA